>NZ_JAVFVN010000875.1:0-345 GCF_030910085.1 Stenotrophomonas maltophilia group sp. RNC7
TGGTAGGCCCAGCGGGGCCTGGGCGCCAATTCCGTCGTGGAATGATGGGTTCCAGCCAACGGCGGGGCCCCTCGTGGCTGGGTTGGTCGCGGACAGCGGACCTCAGGGGGTGGGCCGGGGGGGGGGGGGGGGGCGGGGGGGGGGGGGCGGCGGCCCCGGCAGCCCAGGGGGCGCCGCCACCCCGCGGCCCCCCCCCCGCCCCCCCCCCCCCCCCCCCCCCCCCCCCCCCGCCCCACCCCCTGAGGTCCGCTGTCCGCGACCAACCCAGCCACGAGGGGCCCCGCCGTTGGCTGGAACCCATCATTCCACGACGGAATTGGCGCCCAGGCCCCGCTGGGCCTACCA
>NZ_JAVFVN010000885.1:0-1264 GCF_030910085.1 Stenotrophomonas maltophilia group sp. RNC7
CATAGATAAGGATGGCGCTTTCGGTCGCCAGCGCCACGTCACCGCGAATGGGTATCTACCGCGTTTCCAGAAGGCTATGAAACAGTTGGCGCAGTACGTTGCGGTGTTCAAAACCGATGCCAGGGCGGTCAGACATACTGATGCGTCCATCTGCCACAACAGTGTCGTCCGCAAGCCCACAAAGCGGCTGAAAACTGCTGAGGTTCACCTCCGCGCCTCCAAGGCCTAGCGCTGCCACTACGTGCTGACAAAATTGATGGCCACCATGTGGCCAGAATGCCTTTTTCGACCATCCGTGTTTGACGTAAAGGTCAACGATTTTGAGGTAGACAGGCAGCCCGTAACAGTGAACTGGATCAAATACCAAAATGTCGTGATCGGGTCTTAAACCACCGTGGCGCGCCAACAGCCTAGCCTCAGATAGAGAAAATAATGCTTCGCCGGCAGCAAGCGGCGGCGCGTAAATTTCGGCAACGTCAGATTGAGTATCGAAATCCAACGGATCACAGATATCTTCGAACCACCACAGTTCCTTTGCCGAGAGCGCGGTAGCAGCCTGTATTGCACTTTCATGGCTGTAGGCGTTCATCGCGTCCGCAGCCAAACAGGAATAGCCATATGGCAATTCTTTTGCAGCTACATCGATCCGCCGTAAATCTTCCGATATTTCACCTTTACCGATCTTGATTTTCGCATGCGTGAAGCCCCGGTCAACAATCAGTCGAATTTCGGCGCGCAACGCAGAAAGGTCGTCGATGGGATAGGGATATCCGCCCGCAGCGTAACAGTTAATTTGAGACCTTGGCTCGGAATTAACGCCCAAGCTTTGGGCGAGAAAGCTGAATAGTGGGACGTCTTCGATTTTTGCCGCGGCATCCCAGATTGCCATGTCTAAGGCTCCGACCGCAACGCATCGTTCGCCATGGCCGCCGGCCTTTTCGTCAGACATCATTAGCTTCCAAGCGCGAAACGGATCGATATTATCGTTTGAAGAATTGGATAATTGATCAGTATCGGCTGCAAGCAGGCGAGGAGCAAACCGTTCTCTGATCAATCCTGACTGGGCGAAGCGACCCACAGAACCGAAGCCATATCCGACAATAGGGATCCCGTTACGCAAAACATCAGTCACGACACCGACAATACTCGTCGTTAGCCGCGACTGATGAATGCTACAATCCGCAAAACGGCTGAGATCAATCGACCTTTCTCTGATATCAACAATTCGCATTGCAAAACCCTGAATTGATCAGCCTGACAACAT
>NZ_JAVFVN010000892.1:0-1095 GCF_030910085.1 Stenotrophomonas maltophilia group sp. RNC7
GACGGATTTTTTCACCTTGTTTAGTTGTTGTATTAAATAGTTCTTTAAAATTGCTGAAATTTAATTGGAATTCTTCTTCTAATTGTGACAATGCATAAAAATTTGGAACCGCAAACTGGCATTTTTCGCAATCTCGATTTGGAAATTTACAGATTGGATAAATACATTGGAAATATTCCTTTTTCGAGGGTTGTTGTCCTAGCCTTATGGACTCGTATATATCTTTTCTTTCTTCAATTGAAAGTCCTTTGATAACTTTGTAAACAATTTGTTGTTCTTCACTTAATCTATTTAAATAGCGAGCTACTTGTTCAATATGATGTACATCACCAAATACTTCTTTTAGTGCTAGAGAAGTTTGAGTTCGCTCTTCTCTGTTATCAATAGATTCTTGTAATATCAATTCACTTAAAGCATCATATGCATAGCCAAAGTGACCGAGATCAAATAATTGTTTTGTTATGAAATCCATTTGTTCTTGAGGTATATCAATATAAATGTTCGTTGTTTCTTCGTTACTGTGACCCCGTATGAATTTGGTGATTTCTAAAGGATTGCGTTTGGTCGTCTTTTTAATCACACTATAAACGTAGCTAATCAATGTGCGATTCATTTGTTTAGATTTAAAGATAAAATTATCGTTATGACTTTCGAAGAAACCATTTTTTTGTCTTGCAGTAAAAACTCTTTTGCTATTATTAAAATTAATTAGAACTTCTGATAAAGGTTGAAAGATTTGACAGCGAAGTTCACATAATACAGTAGAATGCGCAAAGGCAGCCATAAGTTCATATGAACAAAAGAAATGACGTTTTTTCTTTGTTTTTGAATGTACGAACGACATAGCTTTTACTTGATTAACAATATTTATAACATCGTCGTCACTTAAACTATTCCTTTCTAGCCACTCTAATGCCTCCATTACTTCCATATTTCCAAGTTGTGTATGTTGTAAGTTTATTCTGGGAAAAGAGGTTACATCATAATGTCGCCATGCATTGTTCAAATGCAGTAATACATATAACCAGGAAGAATCCCTGTGTAAATGTAGTTCTTTTTGGATTTGCAATCGAATATCTTCTATTGCTCTTTTTT
>NZ_JAVFVN010000898.1:0-636 GCF_030910085.1 Stenotrophomonas maltophilia group sp. RNC7
ACCAAATCGTATTCGACCACATGAGCACTTCGCGACAATAGGGCATCCGCCAGCTGTATTAAGAATTACTGGTGATCATTTAGAAGGCCTTTCGTATTTATTGAAGCATAGGAATTTTAAAGATTTATTTCTATATTAAGAGGTGATTCATTCGATTAATCAATTGAGAAATGTAAATATTTCATATGAGCAACTTGAAGACATTTATTTAAATATGGAAGAACCATTTTTATTAAATGTAGAATGGCAAGGAATAAATTATGAGTTTATTATTAGAATGAAATTACAATCAAAAAGACTTATTATTTTGGGTTCAGGGGCAAGTGAAAAGCAGTCGCCACCTATTTTTCAAAGATACACTTGGATTAAGGATTTTGAAGAATCTGTAATTTTTTATAATGATCCAACCCTTTATTTGGGTGAAATTTCTTTAGGTTGGGGGCAAGGAACGATAGATAGGTATTACTTGAAAGATATAGCGATAATTTTAGAAAAAATAATAAGAAAGATAAATATTTTAAAAGAAAATGTGTTACTTTATGGAAGTTCAGGTGGAGGATTTATGTCTCTTATATTAGCAGGTTATTTAAGAGGGACTATCGCATTGGTCAACAATCCTCAAACCATATTAACAAA
>NZ_JAVFVN010000909.1:0-492 GCF_030910085.1 Stenotrophomonas maltophilia group sp. RNC7
GCTATTTCCGAACTTGGCGTTGAAAAGCTTATTGTGGTTGGTGGTGAAACATCAGGTGGCACCATAAACCGCCTTGGCTTGCGGCGCCTACGCGCCCTGCCCGATAACGGAATTGGAACGGGATTTTGTGAGAGTGATGACAATCAAAAAACCCGTTTTTTTTTCAAATCAGGCAAAACTGGAAATGAAACAGTTATTCTTGATGCCTTGGCAGCTATGTGACGTCGGATAAAACTCTGGTGCAGGGTGCTTCAAAAAATGAGGCATAGAAAATTGGCTGATGTATAAGCCTCATACGTTTGAACTGATCAAAATATTAAAGAGAGCGTCTAAAGCTTGCAATATATGGCCAATCGGATTTTTGCCATATATTTGCACCCACGCCTAACCATCGCAACGCGGTGAAAACGCGAACTCGCATCAAATGTTTCGTAATCTGCAACAGCTATGGGGTCGTGTGTGGACCGTTTAGGTCAAGTTCTTACGAAAGCC
>NZ_JAVFVN010000934.1:0-567 GCF_030910085.1 Stenotrophomonas maltophilia group sp. RNC7
GTGTGGGCGCGCTATCAGGCGTGGTGCTGAGCAAACTGCTGGAAAATCTGGAGGGAGATGGTGGTAAGAATCTATCTGCGGAGGATCAGCAGGCCCGCGTCAATCTGATAACCAGCATTGTTGCCGGTATTGCGGCGGCTATCGATCCGAATGCGGCCAGCGCTGCCCAAGTCGCGGCGCGTATCGAGTTAGAGAACAACAGCCGCTATATGAACCGCGATAAGGTTGGGCGGTTGAAAGCCGAGCTGACTGACGAGTTGTTGAGGGAGGGTACCGACGCGCGCTGCTTCCAGGAGGGGTTTGACCGAGCAGACCGGATGGCGTCGGCCTACGATGTGGCGCTGATACTCAGCCACTACCCGCAACTGACCAAAGAGAAGGCCGACACACTTGCCCAGGCGGTGCTAGACCTCGCGCCCGGGGTGTCAAACGCCAGTGCGCTGTATGAACTGGTGACGGGGAGGACGGCGACGGGCGAAGAGGCGAACAGGTTTTTCTCTTCGTTGGGACTGGTGCCTGTTGTTGGAGGGATGCTGTAGAAGGGAGGGCAGGCGCTGCATGTTTTTG
>NZ_JAVFVN010000993.1:0-151607 GCF_030910085.1 Stenotrophomonas maltophilia group sp. RNC7
TTGTTGGTGGTGTTTTGTTTTTTTACCCTGGGGGGTTGTGGGGGGGGGGTGGGTTTGGGTTTCGTTGGGTTTACATTTTTTTGTTTGGGGGGGGGGGGGGCGGAAAACCATTTTTTTTTTGTGGTTGGGGTGGGTCTGGGGCCTTGGGGGGGAGGGTGGTCGGGCTTTTCTGTGTGTTTTTTAATATATGTCGTTTTATGGTTTTGGTTTGGGCGGGCGGGGGCCGGGCTGGGGGTAGGGGTGTGTCGTTGGCCGCCCGGCGCCCGGCACTACCTTCAGGTGGAAGCGCTGCGGATCGCCTCAGGCAGCGGCGCGCTCCTGCCGGTCTGGGTATCCATCCAGACCACCACCACGTTGCCGTCGGAATACAGCTTCGACGCGTCCTGCTGGTCGACAATGCGGTGGCCGATGGTCACGCTGCTGTTGCCCAGGCGCTCGACGAACAATTCGACCACGATGTCGTTGGGCCACACGATCGGCAGCCGGTAATTGACGTTGGTCGCGGCCACGACCGGGGCGATGCGGTCGGTCATCGACACGCCGTCCACGCCCAACATCCAGCGCACGCGCGCTTCTTCCAGGTAGGAAATGTACTTGGCGTTGTTGACGTGGCCCATGCTGTCCATGTCACGCCAGCGCACGCTGATCGGGATGCGGGCCAGGATCTTGTGTTCGCTGCTCATCAGGCGTCCTTCTTCTTCGACGTGCTCTTGCTGGCCTTGCCGGTGCTCTTGGCGGCCACGGCCTTCTTCGCCACCTTGGCCGGCTTCTCGGGCTTCACCTTGCGCGGCGGGCGGGCGTCAGGCTTGTTGGCCACGGCGGCCGGCTGCTCGGGGCGCGCGCTGGTGGAGGGCAGCATGCGGGCCAGGAACTGGCCGGTGTACGACTGCGGGCAGGCCGCCACGTCTTCCGGCGTGCCGGTGACCAGGATGGTGCCGCCGCGGTGGCCACCCTCCGGACCCAGATCGACGATCCAGTCGGCGGTCTTGATCACGTCCAGGTTGTGCTCGATCACCACCACCGTGTTGCCTTCGTCGCGCAGCTTGTGCAGCACGCCCAGCAGCGCTTCGATGTCGTGGAAGTGCAGGCCGGTGGTCGGCTCGTCGAGGATGTACAGGGTGCGGCCGGTATCGCGGCGCGACAGTTCCTTGGACAGCTTCACGCGCTGCGCTTCGCCACCGGACAGCGTGGTCGCGCTCTGGCCCAGCTTGATGTAGCTCAGGCCGACGTCGACCAGCGTTTCCAGCTTGCGTGCAATCGACGGCACCGGCTCGAACAGCTTCAGCGCATCCTCGACGGTCATTTCCAGCACGTCGTTGATGTTGAAACCCTTGTACAGGATCTCCAGCGTCTCGCGGTTGTAGCGCTTGCCGTGGCAGACATCGCACGGCACGTACACGTCCGGCAGGAAGTGCATCTCGACCTTGATCAGGCCATCGCCCTGGCAGGCCTCGCAGCGGCCACCACGCACATTGAAGCTGAAGCGGCCCGGCGAGTAGCCGCGTGCACGCGCTTCGGGCACCTGTGCGAACAGTTCGCGCAGGGGAGTGAACAGGCCGGTGTAGGTGGCCGGGTTCGAACGCGGGGTGCGGCCGATCGGCGACTGGTCGATGTCCACCACCTTGTCGAACAGGTCCAGGCCATCGATCTCCTTGTACGGGGCGATCGGGTGCGAGGCGCCGTTGATCTCGTTGGCAGCCAGCGAGAACAGGGTGTCGTTGATCAGGGTCGACTTGCCGGAGCCGGACACACCGGTCACGCAGGTCAGCAGGCCCGACGGAATCGCCAGGTCCACGCCCTTGAGGTTGTTGCCGCTGGCCCCACGCAGGTGCAGGGTCATCTTCGGGTTCGGCTTGTGCCGGCGCGCCGGGATCTCGATCGCGCGCTTGCCCGACAGGTACTGGCCGGTCAGCGAGCGCGGTGCCTCCAGGATGTCCTGCAGGGTGCCCTGGCCGACGATCTCGCCGCCATGCACGCCCGCGCCCGGGCCGATGTCCAGCACGTAGTCGGCCAGGCGGATCGCGTCCTCGTCATGCTCGACCACGATCACCGTGTTGCCGAGGTCGCGCAGGCGGGTGAGGGTGCCGAGCAGGCGTTCGTTGTCGCGCTGGTGCAGGCCGATCGACGGTTCGTCGAGCACGTACATCACGCCGACCAGGCCGGCGCCGATCTGGCTGGCCAGGCGGATGCGCTGCGCCTCGCCACCGGACAGGGTGTCGGCCTTGCGCTCGAGGGTCAGGTAATCCAGGCCCACGTCGACCAGGAAGCCGAGGCGTTCGCCGATTTCCTTGACGATCTTCGCGGCGATCTCGCCGCGCCAGCCCGGCAGACTCAGCTCGCTGAAGAACTTCAGCGCCTCGTCGATCGGCAGCACCACCAGCTCCGGCAGCGGGCGGTCGGCCACGAACACATTGCGTGCAGCCTTGTTCAGGCGCGCGCCATGGCATTCCGGGCAGGGTTGTTCGCTGATGTACTTGGACAGCTCTTCGCGCACCGCCGGCGATTCGGTTTCCTTGTAGCGGCGCTCGAGGTTGGGAATGATGCCCTCGAAGCGATGCTTGCGCTGGGTGCGGCCACCGGCTTCGGTGAAGTAGGTGAAGGTGATCGCTTCATCGCCGCTGCCGTACAGCACGGCCTGCTGCACCTTGTCCGGCAGCGAGTTCCAGGCCGCGTCGACGTCGAACCGGTAGTGCTTGGCCAGCGAAGCGATCAGCTGGAAGTAGTAGGCATTGCGGCGGTCCCAGCCGCGCACCGCACCGGCGGCCAGCGACAGCTCGGGGTGCACCACCACGCGCGAGGGATCGAAGAACTCGGCCATGCCCAGGCCATCGCAGCCGGGGCAGGCGCCCATCGGTGCGTTGAACGAGAACAGGCGCGGCTCCAGTTCCGGCAGCGAGTAATCGCAGACCGGGCAGGAGTATTTGGAGGAGAACAGGGTCGGCGCGGTTTCCGTGTTGTCCAGGCTCTGCACCGACGCCATGCCGTCGCCCAGCTTCAGCGCGGTCTCGAAGCTCTCGGCCAGGCGCTGCTTGATGTCCTCGCGCGGGCGGAAGCGGTCGATCACCGCCTCGATGGTGTGC
Source organism: Stenotrophomonas maltophilia group sp. RNC7 (assembly GCF_030910085.1). NCBI lineage: Bacteria > Pseudomonadati > Pseudomonadota > Gammaproteobacteria > Lysobacterales > Lysobacteraceae > Stenotrophomonas > Stenotrophomonas maltophilia group sp. RNC7. Next base: position 3,081 of record NZ_JAVFVN010000993.1, read on the forward strand.
TTCTGGCGCAGCGCCAGCGGCGGCACCGCGTCGATCTCATGCAGCTCGCCGTCCACGCGCACGCGCACGAAACCCTGCGCACGCAGCTGGTCGAATACCTGCGCGTGCTCCCCCTTGCGGTCGCGGATGACCGGCGCCAGCAGCATGTAGCGCTGTTCCGGGTCCAGGGTCAGCACCTGGTCGACCATCTGGCTGACCGTCTGTGCTTCCAGCGGGTAGCCGTGGTCCGGGCAGCGCGGGGTGCCGACGCGGGCGTACAGCAGGCGCAGGTAGTCGTAGATCTCGGTGATCGTGCCGACCGTCGAACGCGGGTTGTGCGAGGTCGACTTCTGCTCGATCGAGATCGCCGGGGACAGGCCCTCGATGTGGTCCAGGTCCGGCTTTTCCATCACGCTCAGGAACTGGCGCGCATAGGCCGACAACGACTCGACATAGCGGCGCTGGCCTTCTGCATAGATGGTGTCGAACGCCAGCGAGGACTTGCCCGAGCCGGACAGGCCGGTGATCACGATCAGCTTGTCGCGGGGCAGGTCGAGGTCGAGGTTCTTCAGGTTGTGCGTCCGCGCGCCGCGGATGCGGATGAAATCCATCGCCATGGGGGATCCGGTTGTGGGGGCGTTGGCTGGGTGCCGGGCCAGCAGGGAACGGCAATCGGTCAGCCTACCGAGGTGACCAGATGGGGGCAATGGGCGACAATGCCAGCCCCGTGTCTCACCTTGTGAGACAGGCCGACAGGCAGGGGTCAGATCCCTTTTCACGACGTGAAAAGGGATCTGACCCCGTTCCGGCCGGGCCCCCCGGCCGTCCAGGGGTTGACTTGACCCGCGCCCGATGTTCTGCGTACAATCCCGCTCCTGTCCGCCCTCGATGGCGGCAGCTCAGACCACAATAACTACAGAGGAAGGCCTGGTCATGTACGCAGTACTGGTCACCGGCGGTAAGCAATACCGCGTGGCGCAGGGCGAAAAGCTCCGCATTGAAAAGCTCGAAGTCGAAGTCGGCAGCGAGATCAAGTTTGACAACATCCTGATGCTGGGTGACAGCGACGGCGTGAAGCTGGGCGATGCGCTGAAGGGCGCTGCCGTCACCGCCAAGGTCCTGTCCCAGGGTCGTGCTGACAAGGTCCGGATCATCAAGTTCCGTCGCCGCAAGCACCACATGAAGCGTCAGGGTCACCGTCAGTACTACACCGAAATCGAGATCACCGGCATCGCCGGCTAAGCATCAGGAGAAGCAGTCATGGCACATAAAAAGGGCGTAGGCTCCTCGCGCAACGGTCGCGACTCCAACCCGAAGTACCTGGGCGTCAAGATCTTCGGCGGCCAGGCCATCGAAGCCGGCAACATCATCGTGCGTCAGCGCGGCACCCAGTTCCACCCGGGTTCGGGCGTTGGCCTGGGCCGTGACCACACCCTGTTCGCCCTCGTGGACGGCAAGGTGGAGTTCTCGGTCAAGGGCGCCAAGAAGCGTCGCACCGTCAGCATCGTCTCGGCCGACGCCTGATCCAGGCATCGCCGGCACCCGTGCCCCGGCACGGGAGTGCTGCATGAAGAGCCCCGCTTCGGCGGGGCTTTTCGTTAGAGTTGAAGCAAGACCGGCTGGGCCGGGTTGCCGGCCCACGGCCGGCATGACATTCAAGGCGGCGGCCGGCAGGCCACGCCCATCGCAGGCATCGAAACAATGAAACTGGTAGACGAAGCAGAAATCGAAGTGTTCGCCGGCAACGGCGGCAACGGCTGCATTGGCTTCCGTCGCGAGAAGTTCATTCCGCTCGGCGGCCCGGACGGCGGCGACGGCGGTGCGGGCGGCAGCGTGTACATCCGCGCCGACGAAAACCTGAACACTCTGGTCGACTTCCGCCATGACCGCATCTTCAAGGCGCAGCGCGGCGAGAACGGCATGGGCCGCCAGGCCTATGGCAAGGGTGGCGAAGACCTGACCATCACCGTGCCGGTCGGCACCGTGGTGATCAACGTGGCCACCGATGAAGTCATCGGCGACCTGACCCGGCACGGCGATCGCCTGCTGGTGGCCAAGGGCGGTCGTGGCGGCCTGGGCAACATGCACTTCAAGAGCTCGACCAACCGCTCGCCGCGCCAGGCGTTGCCGGGCGAGCCGGGCGAGGAGCGCACGCTGAAGCTGGAGCTGAAGCTGCTGGCCGATGTCGGCCTGCTGGGCTTCCCCAACGCCGGCAAGAGCACCCTGATCCGCGCCGTTTCGGCGGCGACGCCAAAGGTGGCTGATTACCCGTTCACCACGCTGTACCCGAACCTGGGCGTGGTGAAGGTGGAGAACCACCGCAGCTTCGTGATCGCCGACATTCCGGGCCTGATCGAAGGCGCGGCCGATGGCGCCGGCCTGGGCGCGCAGTTCCTGCGCCATCTGCAGCGCACCCGCCTGCTGCTGCACCTGGTGGACATCTCGCCGATGGAAGGGGGCGTGGACGGCATCTCGCCGGTGGAGCAGGTGCGTGCGATCGAGCGCGAGCTGGAGAAGCATGACCCGGAACTGCTGAAAAAGCCGCGCTGGCTGGTGCTGAACAAGGCTGACCTGATGTTCGAAGACGAGGCGCAGGCTGCGGCCGAGCAGATCGTTGCCGAGCTGGGCTGGAAGGAGCCGTGGTTCCTGGTCTCCGCACTGGGTCGCGAAGGCACCTTCCCGATCATGAGCCGGATCATGGCCTTCTTCGATCGCCAGAAGGAAGAAGAGCAGGAAGCCCGCGACGCGCAATGATGGCGTTGTGGTTCCGTGCAAAAAACCCGGCTTTGGCCGGGTTTTTTTGTTGGCTACCGCTCTTCTGTAGGGCCGAGCCCATGCTCGGCTGCTGTTCGCGCGGCCAGCCGAGCATGGGCTCGGCTCTACAGGGTGGAAACCGCAGGCAATAAAAAACCCGGCCGGGGCCGGGCTTTTGTCTGCAGCCCAACCCCGAAGGGCAGGGCGGCAACGCCGGATCAGGCGGCCTTGAGGGCCTTGATGCGGTCGTTCAGGCGGCTCTTGTGGCGAGCAGCCTTGTTCTTGTGGATCAGGCCACGCGCGCTGAAGCGATCCAGGATCGGCTGGGCAACGGCGAAGGCGGCTTCGGCGCCGGCGGCATCGTTGGCGTCCAGCGCCTTGATCACTTTCTTGACAGCGGTGCGCAGCATCGAGCGCTGAGCCACGTTGCGCGCGTTGCGCACGACGGTCTGCTTGGCGCGCTTCTTGGCGGACTTGATATTGGCCACGGTGGTGGTTTCCTGAAAAAATCGGTGTTATGGGAACAGCAAGCTAGCTAGTATGATGGCGTAAGAAATGCACGTCAAGTCGATTGTCAAGAGGGACGCTGAGTGAGTTCACCCAAGTTGTTGCGGGGCCTGCTGTCGTTCAGCAGCATGACCATGGTCTCGCGCGTTCTCGGACTTGTCCGGGACTTCGTGGTGACCACCACGTTCGGCACCAACGCCATCACTGATGCTTTCTGGGTCGCCTTCAGAGTACCCAATTTCCTGCGCCGGTTGTTCGCCGAAGGGTCTTTTGCCACCGCTTTCGTGCCGGTGTTCACGGAAGTGAAGGAAACCCGCAGCCACGCCGAGCTGCGCGAACTGATGGCCCGTACCGCCGGCACCCTGGGCGGGGTGCTGATGCTGGTCACCGCACTGGCGCTGATCTTCGCGCCGCAGCTGGCCTCGGTCTTCTCCAGTGGCGTTGATACCGATCCGGTCAAGCAGGGCCTGCTGGTCGACCTGTTCCGCCTGACCTTCCCGTTCCTGCTGTTCGTCTCGCTGACCGCTCTGGCCGGCGGTGCGCTGAACAGCTTCCAGCGCTTTGCCATGCCGGCGCTGACCCCGGTCATTCTCAACCTGTGCATGATCGCCGGCGCGCTGTGGCTGGCACCGCGGCTGGGCGGTACGCCGGAAAAGCAGATCCTGGCGCTGGGCTGGGCGGTGCTGGCCGCCGGCATCCTGCAGTTGCTGTTCCAGCTGCCCTCGCTGAAGGGCATCAACCTGCTGACCCTGCCGCGCTGGGGCTGGCGCCACCCGGGCGTGCGCAAGGTCATGACGCTGATGGTGCCGACCCTGTTTGGTTCCTCGGTGGCGCAGATCAACCTGCTGCTGGATACGGTGATCGCGGCCAAGCTGACCGACGGCTCGCAGTCCTGGCTGTCGCTGGCTGACCGCTTCCTGGAGCTGCCGCTGGGCGTGTTCGGCGTGGCCCTGGGGACGGTGATCCTGCCGGCGCTGGCCCGCCACCATGTCAGCACCGACCGCGAGGGCTTCTCGCGTTCGCTGGACTGGGGCCTGCGCATGACCCTGCTGATCTCGGTGCCGGCCATGCTGGGCCTGCTGCTGCTGGCCGAGCCGCTGATCGCGACCATCTTCCAGCACGGCCAGTTCAGCGCCTTCGACACCCGCATGACCGCGCTGTCGGTGTACGGCCTGAGCTTCGGCCTGCCGGCATTCGCCCTGCTGAAGGTGGTGCTGCCGGCCTTCTACGCCCGCCAGGACACCAAGACCCCGGTGCGCGCCGGGGTGGCGGCGCTGGTGGCCAACATGGTGTTCAACTTCGCCCTGCTGGCCGTGCTGTACCAGGTGATGGTCCCCGACGCGCTGAAGGCGCAGGGCGTGATGGCGGCGATCGGCAAGCAGCCGGGCCTGCACCTGGCACTGGGCATCGCCAGCGCGCTGTCCAGTTACCTGAACCTGGGCCTGCTCTGGTACTGGCTGGGCAAGACCGATGTCTACCAGCGCCGGCCAGGCTGGGGCGGCTATCTGCTGCGCCTGGTGCTGGCCTGCGCGGCCATGGTTGGCGTGCTGTTGGCCCTGCTGCACTGGCTGCCGGGTTTCTCCGCGATGCGTGTGTGGGAGCGGATCGGTGCCCTGGCGTTGCTGGTCGGCGGCGGCGGCGCGACCTATGCGGTGGCCATGCTGGCGATGGGCTTCCGCCCGCGCGACCTGCGCGGGCATTGATCGCGGCCCGTGGCGGCTATACTTCAGGGTTACACCATTGAAGCGGCGGCCCCGGTCGGGCCGGAACGAGAGTTGATGAGCAGGCTGTTCAGAAGCGTCGAGGGCGGGGAGCTGTTCCCCAACGGAAGCGTGGTCTGTATCGGTGCATTCGACGGCCTTCACCTGGGCCATCGTGCGCTGGTCCGCCACGCGGTCGCCCGCGCGCGCGCCTTGGGCGTGGCCGCAGTGGCCGTGGCATTCGAACCGCTGCCGCGTGAGTTCTTCGCGCAGGGCACGCCGCCGCCGCGGCTGACCCTGGCGCGCAGCAAGGTCGAGATCCTGCGCGAGCTCGGCGTCGATGCGATCGGCCTGCTGCGTTTCGATGCCGCGATGGCGGCGATGCCGGCCGAGACCTTCGTGCACCAGTTGCTGGTGCACCGGCTGGGCGCCCGCGAAGTCTGGATCGGGCCGGAGTTCTGCTTCGGCAACCGCCGCCGCGGTGATCTGGCACTGCTGCAGGAGATGGGCGCCGAACTGGGCTTCAGCGCCGGCGAGATTGAAGCGGTGGACCTGCATGGCGAGCGCATTTCCAGCACCCGCATCCGCCAGCTGCTGCAGGGGGGCGATTTCGCCCGCGCCAACGACCTGCTCGGCCGCCCCTACGCGATCAGCGGGCGGGTGGTGCGCGGGCGCCAGCTTGGCCGTACGCTGGGCTTCCCCACCGCCAACCTGCGCTTCCCGAAGACCCCGGCACTGTCGGGCATCTACGCGACCTGGGTGCACGGCGTGTTCGACCAGCCGTGGCCGTCGGTGTCCAGCTTCGGCACCCGGCCGACAGTGGACGGCGTGGAGCCGCTGCTGGAGGCCCACCTGTTCGATTTCCAGGGCGACCTGTACGGGCGCCACATCGACGTGGAGTTTGTCGCCAAGCTGCGCGACGAAGAGAAATTCAATGATCTGGCGGCACTGACCGACCAGATGCACCGCGACGCCGAACAGGCGCGCGCCCTCCTTTCCGAACATAGATTGCGAGCCACTGCGTGAGCCAGGACTACAAGACCACCCTGAACCTGCCAGCCACCGAATTCCCGATGCGCGGCGACCTGCCCAAGCGCGAGCCGGGCATTCTGGCGCGGTGGGAAGCGCAGGGGCTCTACCAGCAGCTGCGTGACAACGCCGCCGGCCGCCCGCTGTTCGTGCTGCATGACGGCCCGCCGTACGCCAACGGCCGCATCCACCTGGGCCACGCGGTCAACAAGATCCTGAAGGACATCATCGTCAAGTCGCGCTACCTGGCCGGCTTCGATGCGCCCTATGTGCCGGGCTGGGACTGCCATGGCCTGCCGATCGAGATCGCGGTCGAAAAGAAGTGGGGCAAGGTCGGCACCAAGCTCGACGCCGTCGAATTCCGCCAGAAGTGCCGCGAGTTCGCCGAAGAGCAGATCAACATCCAGCGCGTGGACTTCAAGCGCCTGGGCGTGACCGGCGACTGGGACAACCCGTACAAGACCCTGAGCTTCGACTTCGAAGCCAACGAGATCCGTGCGCTGTCCAAGGTCGTGGCCAACGGACACCTGGTGCGTGGCGCCAAGCCGGTGTACTGGTGCTTCGACTGTGGCTCGGCGCTGGCCGAGGCGGAGATCGAGTACCAGGAAAAGGAATCGCCGGCGATCGACGTCGCCTACGCCGCGCGCGATGCGCAGGCCATCGGCCAGGCGTTCGGCGTGGGCGTGCCGGCCGACGTCGAAGTGGCCGTACCGATCTGGACCACCACGCCGTGGACGCTGCCGGCCTCGCTGGCGGTGTCGCTGGGTGCGGAAATCAACTACGTGCTGGCCGAAGGCCCGGCCCACAACGGCAAGCGCCGTTGGCTGGTGCTGGCCGCCGCGCTGGCCGAGCGCGCGCTGCAGCGCTACGGCGTCGAGAGCGTGGTGCTGCACGGTGAAACCACCGGCGCGGCACTGGAGAACCAGCTGCTGGCACACCCGTTCTATCCGCAGCGCGATATCCCGCTGCTCAACGGCGACCACGTCTCCGACGAGGACGGTACCGGTGCGGTGCACACCGCCCCCGGTCACGGCCAGGAAGACTTCGTGGTCAGCCAGAAGTACGGCCTGCTGGACAAGTACAACGCCGGGCAGGTGACCCCGATCGACGGCCGTGGCGTGTACCTGGAATCGACCCCGCCGGCCGGTGAGGTGGTGCTGGCCGGCCAGCACCTGTGGAAGGCGCAGGAGGCCATCGTCGGCGTGCTGCGCGACAACGGTGCGCTGCTGGCCTTCCACCCGATCCGCCACAGCTACCCGCACTGCTGGCGCCACAAGACGCCAGTGGTGTTCCGCGCCACCCCGCAGTGGTTCATCTCGATGGACAAGGCCAACCTGCGCAGCGATGCGCTGGCTGCGATCGACACTGTCGGCTGGTTCCCGACCTGGGGCAAGGCGCGCATCCAGAGCATGGTCGACGGTCGCCCGGACTGGACCATCTCGCGCCAGCGCACCTGGGGCGTGCCGATCGCACTGTTCACCCATCGCCAGACCGGCGAGATCCATCCGCGTTCGGTGGAGCTGATGCAGCAGGTCGCCGACCGCGTCGAAGCCGAGGGCATCGACGTGTGGTACTCGCTGGACGCCGCCGAGCTGCTCGGCGCCGAAGCGGCCGACTACGAGAAGGTCACCGACATCCTCGACGTCTGGTTCGATTCGGGCGTGACCCATGAAGGCGTGCTCGCCGCGCGTGGCTTCGGCAAGCCGGCCGACCTGTACCTGGAAGGCTCCGACCAGCACCGCGGCTGGTTCCAGTCCTCGCTGCTGACCGGCGTGGCGATCGACAAGCGCGCGCCGTACAAGCAGTGCCTCACCCATGGTTTCACCGTGGACGAGCACGGCCGCAAGATGTCCAAGTCGCTGGGCAACGGCATCGAGCCGCAGGACATCATGAACAAGCTGGGCGCGGACATCCTGCGCCTGTGGATCGCCTCGGCCGACTACAGCAACGAGATGTCGCTGTCGCAGGAAATCCTGAAGCGCAATGCTGACGCCTACCGCCGCCTGCGCAACACCGCACGCTTCCTGCTCGGCAACCTGGACGGTTTCGATCCGGCCCGGCACCTGCAACCGCTCGAGCAGATGGTCGCGCTGGACCGCTGGATCGTGCATCGCGCCTGGGAGCTGCAGGAGAAGATCAAGGCGGCCTACGACGGCTACAACATGGCCGAGATCGTGCAGCTGCTGCTGAACTTCTGCAGCGTGGACCTGGGCTCGCTGTACCTGGACGTGACCAAGGACCGCCTGTACACGATGCCGACCGATTCGCACGGTCGCCGTTCGGCACAGAGCGCGATGTACCACATCGCCGAAGCGTTCACCCGCTGGGTCGCGCCGATCCTGACCTTCACCGCCGACGAGCTGTGGGGGTACCTGCCGGGCGAACGTGCCGGCCATGTGCTGTTCACCACCTGGTACGACGGCCTGGCGCCGCTGCCGGCCGGTGCCCAGCTCAACGCCGCCGACTTCGACCAGCTGCTGGCCGTGCGCGAGCAGGTGGCCAAGGTGCTCGAGCCGATGCGCGCCAACGGTGCGATCGGTGCTGCACTGGAGGCGGAGATCACCATCGCTGCCAGCGAAGAGCAGGCTGCGCGCTGGCAGCCGCTGGCCGATGAACTGCGTTTCCTGTTCATCAGTGGCGACGTGCAGGTGCGCCCGGCGACCACCGACGAGGTGTTCGTCAGCGCCCAGCCGACCACCAAGGCCAAGTGCGTGCGCTGCTGGCACCACCGCGCCGACGTCGGCAGCAACGCCGACCATCCGGAACTGTGCGGCCGCTGCGTGAGCAACGTGACCGGCGCCGGCGAAGTGCGGAGCTGGTTCTGATGGCCGCGCCCCGTCCGCATCCGAACGCCCTGGTCTGGCTGCTGCTGTCGGCGGCCATCATCGGCCTGGACCAGTGGTCCAAGGCCTGGGTGCTGTCGAGCCTGCCGGAGTTCCAGCCGGTGGTGGTCGTCGACGGCTTCTGGAACTGGTACCGCACCTACAACACCGGCGCGGCATTCAGTTTCCTGAGCGACGCCGGTGGTTGGCAGAAGTACTTCTTCACCGCGCTGGCGATCGCCATCAGCGGCCTGATGGCCTGGTGGCTGCGCGGTACCGCCCGTGGCAACTGGAAGGCCGCAGTGCCGTACGCGCTGATCATCGGCGGCGCCATCGGCAACGTGATCGACCGCCAGGTGCACGGCCACGTGGTCGATTTCATCCAGTGGTACGTGGGCAGCTACACCTGGCCCTCGTTCAACATCGCCGACTCGGCCATCGTGGTGGGTGCCATCGGCATCGCCCTGTTTGGCCTGTTCGACGGCAAGTCCGCCAAAAAGGCGGATAATGCCAATCCGAAACCGTAAGCCGGCCGCTGCCGGGAGATTGAACTGATGGATGTGCTGCTCGCCAACCCGCGTGGTTTCTGTGCCGGTGTCGATCGTGCGATCGAGATCGTCAAGCGCGCGATCGAAACGCTGGGCGCGCCCATCTACGTCCGCCATGAAGTGGTGCACAACCGCTTCGTGGTCGACGACCTGAAGCAGCGCGGCGCGATCTTCGTCGAGGAGCTCGATGAAGTGCCGGACAACAACACGGTGATCTTCAGCGCGCATGGCGTCTCGCAGGCCGTGCGCCAGGAAGCCGAGCGTCGTGGCCTGAAGGTGTTCGATGCGACCTGCCCGCTGGTGACCAAGGTCCACTTCGAGGTCGCCCGCCACTGCCGTGCCGGCCGTGACGTGGTGCTGATCGGCCATGCCGGTCACCCGGAAGTGGAAGGCACCATGGGCCAGTGGAACCGCGAAGCCGGAACCGGCCAGATCTACCTGGTCGAGGATGTCGAGCAGGTCGCCACGCTGCAGATCAACCAGCCGGACAACTTCGCCTACACCACCCAGACGACGCTGTCGGTGGACGATACGCGCGGCATCATCGATGCGCTGCGCGAGCGTTTCCCGGCGATGCAGGGCCCGAAGAACGACGACATCTGCTACGCCACGCAGAACCGCCAGGACGCCGTACGCGATCTGGCCAAGCGCTGCGACCTGGTGCTGGTGGTCGGTTCGCCGAACAGCTCCAACTCGAACCGTCTGAGCGAACTGGCCCGCCGTGAAGGTGTGGAGTCGTACCTGATCGACGGTGCGCACGAGATCGACCCGGCGTGGGTGGCGGGCAAGCAGCACATCGGCGTGACTGCCGGCGCCTCGGCACCGCAGGTGCTGGTCGATGGCGTGCTGGCACGCCTGGCCGAGCTGGGTGCCAGTGGCGTGTCCGAGCTGGACGGCGAGCCGGAATCGATGGTGTTCGCGCTGCCGAAGGAACTGCGTCTGCGCCTGGTCGACTGACCCGGCCTGGCTCTGGTAGGTGAGACTGCACAAGGTGGGTGCGAACCTTGGTTCGCACGCCTTTGGCATGCACTGATGGGCGCACCGCCCATGACCTTTGGCCATGGGGCAGGGCACCGCACAGGCCTAGCATCGGAGGATTCTCCGCTGCTGGAAGTTGCCGATGAAGACCCGAGCCCTGGCGATGTCGTTGCTGTTCGCGCTGGCCGCCACGCCCGCGCTGGCGCAGGCCTCGCCATCGGGTGATGCCGCAGCCCCAGGACTGCTGCGCATCGATGTGGATGCGCGTGACCTGGCCCGGCGCATCTTCAAGGTGACTGCCACCGTGCCGGCCAAGCCCGGCCCGATGACCCTGCTGTACCCGCAGTGGATTCCCGGCAACCATTCACCCACTGGCCCGATCGACAAACTGGCCGGCCTGCGTGTCACCGCCAACGGCAAGCCGCTGGCCTGGCAGCGCGACCAGTACAACGTCTATGCGTTCAAGGTGGACGTGCCCGAGGGCGTCAGCGAGATCGTCGCCCACTTCGATTTCCTGTCCTCGCAGGGGGGCAGCCAGGGGCGGGTGGTGATGACCCCGGAGATGCTCAACCTGCAGTGGAATGCCAACTCGCTGTATCCGGCCGGCGTCGATGCACGCGACCTGCAGGCGCAGGCCAGCGTGACCCTGCCCAAGGGCTGGTCGTTTGCCACTGCGCTGGAAACCGCGCGCCGCGACGGCGATACCGTGGTGTTCAAGCCGATCTCGTATGACCATCTGGTCGATTCGCCGTTGTTTGCTGGCGAGCACTACCAGCGCATCGATCTCGATCCGGGCGCGAAGGTGCCGGTGCACCTCAATGTGTTTGCCGACGAAGCCAAGTCGCTGAAGCCGAGCGAGGCGCAGATCATGATGCACCGCGCGCTGGTGCAGCAGGCGGACAAGCTCTACGGTGCGCGTCACTACAACCACTATGAATTCCTGCTGGCGTTGACCGACCGTCTTGGTGGCATCGGCCTGGAGCATCACCGCTCCAGCGAGAACAGCGCCGACCCGGGTTACTTCACCGAGTGGGACGACAACGCCTGGATGCGCGATCTGCTGCCGCACGAGTACACCCATTCCTGGAACGGCAAATACCGCCGTGGCGCTGACCTGGCTACCGCCAACTTCAACACGCCGATGGGTGACAGCCTGCTGTGGGTATACGAGGGGCAGACCCAGTTCTGGGGGCAGGTGTTGGCGGCGCGCTCTGGGCTGTGGTCGGTCGCGCAGGCACGCGACATGCTGGCCAATGTGGCCGCGACCTATGATCGCGGCCGCCCGGGCCTGGCGTGGCGGCCGTTGCAGGACACCACCAACGACCCGACCATCGCCCAGCGCCGCACGTTGCCGTACCGCAACTACCAGATGAGCGAAGACTATTACTCCGGTGGCCAGATGCTGTGGCTGGAAGTGGAGGGCAAGCTGCGCGCGCTGAGCGGCAACCGTCGCAGCCTGGATGACTTCGCGCGTGCGTTCTTCGGCGTCGGCAACGGCGACTGGGACGTCAACCCGTACACCTTCGACGACGTAGTGGCGACCTTGAACGGCATCGCGCGCTACGACTGGGCGACGTTCCTGCGCGGGCGCCTGGACGGCCACGGTTCGTTGACCGGGGGGCTGGAACTGGCGGGCTGGAAGCTGGTCTACCGCAATACCCCGAACGACGCCTACAAGGCACAGGAGAAACGCGCCAAGGCGGCGTTGCTGGCGTACTCGCTGGGCGCGACCGTGCTCGACAGCGGCGTGGTCGGCGACGTGATCTGGGACAGCCCGGCCTTCAACGCCGGTCTTGCACCCGGCATGAAGGTGATCGCGGTTGGCGGGCGCGAGTACAGCAGCCAGCGCTTGAAGGATGCGGTGGCGACGGCGGCCAAGGACAAGGCGCCGATCGTGCTGCTGGTGAAGCAGTTCGATCGGATCGACACGATGAACATCGACTACCACGGTGGCCTGCAGTATCCGGTGCTGGAGCGCATTGCCGGCAAGCCTGACCGTCTGGCGGATCTGTGGAAGGCGCGATGACAGCGCGCGTGCGCGACGTCGGGATCCTTCTGATGGCGGTCCTCGCCATCATCGGCGCGTTCCTGCACGGTGACGGGCGCTGGCTGCATTGGCTGGCGAAGCCGGCGACCACGCTGCTGATCGCTGCCATCGCCTGGCGGGTGCGTGATCCTGCGCGGCCGTCCTACCGGCGCGCGGTGCTGGCCGGCATGCTGCTGTCGTGCGTGGGTGACATCGCGCTGATGTTGCCGATGGACGCGTTCGTACCGGGGCTGGTGGCGTTCCTGCTGGCGCACCTCTGCTACATCGTCGCCTTCCGTGAGGGCCTGCGTGCCGGGCGTGGCCTGCTCGCCGCCAGCATCCTGCTCGGTGCGTTCGCTGTACTCAATGTGCTTGGGCTGTGGCCGCACCTGCCCGCACCGATGCGCATTCCGGTGCTGGCATACGTGGTGGTGCTGGCATCGATGGCGGTACTGGCGCTCGCACGCCAGTGGCGGCGACCGCACACCGATGCAATGGAAGCCAGCAGCGCCCGCTGGGCGGCCGCCGGTGCGCTGCTGTTCGTCGCCAGCGATTCGCTGCTGGCCTGGGACCGCTTCGCCGGCGGCCTGCAGCTGGCCAGCCTGCTGGTGCTGTCCACCTACTACGGCGCGCAGTACGCCATCGCCCGTTCGGTGAAATAGAAAAAGGGGACGGAGGGGATTAAGTCGCAGACGGCACCAAGGCGCAAACGACTTAATCCCCTCCGTCCCCTCTTTGCGTTGACTATTGGAGGCTCGCGTTGCCGGAACGGCCCTGTGCATCGAACGAGAGTCGCACGGACTGGCGATCACCGGCGACTTCATCCGGCAGCCACACCAGCTTGCCACCCTTGCGCACGATCACATAGACGTGGCCGACGTCACCCGGCGTGGCCATCAGGGCGTTGCGCTGCGCCTGCAGCGCCTGGGCGACGCGTGGCACCGCCTCGAAATCAATGTTGGCCAGCGCCGTGCTGCTGCGGCGCAGGGTGATGGTGGGCGCGAAGCGCTGCGGATCGACCGGCTCGCCCTTGCGCCACTGGCCGTGCTCGAAGTGGTAGCTGTCCACGTGCGTGGGTTGCTGCGGATCGACCAGGTCCAGATTGATGCGGCCGTCATCGTAGAAGTGGATGCTGTGGAACACCATCAACCGGTGCCCGGCCAGGGCTGGCATCTGTTCCAGTGCCTGGCGGGCGGCCAGCAGGTAGTCCGCATCGAACAAGCGGTTGCTGCGTTCGGGCATCGGCATCGACCGCGGTTCGGGAATCGGTGCGAGCGAAGCAGGCCGCTCGCGCGGTGGTGGCGTGGTGATCGGCGTAGTTGCGCGGTCATCCTGCACCGGATGGCCCATCGTTTCGGCAAGGGTCTGCAGTGCCCCGCCGGCAACGGCGACGCCGGCCAGCAACAGCAGCACCATCGAAAATACCAGCCGCGTCGAGGGGGGTTGCTTCATACACCCTCCAGACGTACGTTGCCGCGATCTTCCGGGTCGTACAGCAGCGTGACCTGCTCGCGTGGAAGGTTGGCCAGCTCGATCAACGGGATGAAGCGGCGCACGCTCACCTGCTGTATGCCACCTTCGCGGTCCGTGTACTCCAGCTGGAACTCCACCTGCGGCTGCTCGTTGAGGTAGGTGCCGGTCTGGCGCAGCTTCAGCACCTTCGCATCCACGCCGATGCCGCGGTACTTCAGCGCGTCGCCGCGTGCATCGGCCTGCAGCAGGCGCCCCAGGACGCGCAGACCCAGGGCGTAGCCGCACAACACCAGCGGGCACACCAGCAGTGGGTGGCCGAAGGACAGGAACGTCCAGCCCAGGCCCTCGCTCTGCAGCCGATAGGCGAGCACGTAGGCGCTGGCAACCACGACGATGCCGATGACCGCTCCGGCGCCGCGGCGCCAAAGGCTGGCGACATCAAGTTCGGGCTGGGCACCGTCCAGCACCACATTGGGGAACGCACCCGGCATCCGGCTCAGGCGAACCTCGATGCGCTGGCCAGCCACGAAACGCTGCAGCTGCGGTTTGCTGTCCACCACCAGCATCTGCTCGTTGATCGGCGTGCCGGACAGGTTCTGGAAGCCCAGTTGCAGCTTCCACTGCGCGAAGCCGCGCACGTGCACGCCGGTCTGCTCGGCCTGTTCGATCAACGCCTCACGTGGCTCACCGTCGGCCAGGATGGTGCGCACCCGATGCAGCGCGCGCGGCGGGCCCAGCAGCAGGTAGTGCAGGAAGGCGAGCAGCAACGCGAGCCACAGGGCCAGCGACAGCGCGAGCAGCAGCAGGGCCAGCCATGGCGCGCTGCGGTCGGCCAGTGGCACCGGCCACGACGTGCCGAAGTAGAGGATGCTCGGGAAGGGCAACGCGAAGAACAGCAGGAACGCGCCCCAGAACCAGAGATAGGCCTTCATGGGGTGGTGGGGGACCGATGGAACAGGGCGCGTAGGGTACTACGCTCAGCGGATCTGCAGGGTCAGCAGGAAGTAGCGGCCAAGTGGATCGTCCAGCCCCGGCATCTGGCCGCCATTGCCGACCAGGTAGTTCACCGGTTGCGTGTCGAGCACGTTGTGCACGTCCAGCGCGGCGACCACGCGCGGCCCCAGCCGCCTTGCCAGATGCAGGTTCCAGCGCAGCTGCCGCGGATTCATGCAATGGTTCTGCTCGCGCTGTTCCTCCGGGCATTCCGCACCGGGCAGCCAGGCACGCGTGCGCCCTACCTGGTTGCCGCGCAGGGCGATGTCCCAGTTGCTGTTCTGCCACTGCACATTGAGCACGGCGGCCATCGCTGGCGTGACATGGCCACGCAGGTCCACCGTCGCTTCGTGGCCACGCTCGCGGCGTAGCTCCTGCTGTTTCAATGCATCGACGGAGAACAGCCACTGGCCGGTGCTGCCGGTGTCGATGTGGTACTCCCCGCGCAGAACAAGGTTGCGCGATGTGGTGCGGCCGATGTTGTCGAAGGACAGGCGCAGGTTGTGCAGGTTGCCGTCCTCGTCCAACTCCCACGTGCTTGAATTCCACACTGCGTCGGCCGGTTGCAGGGCCAGGATCTCGTTGCGCAGTTCGACGATGTTGTGGGTCAGCGACAGTGAAAACGCATCGGTCGGTGTCCAGGTCGCACCCAAGGAATGACTGCGCGACCGCTCCGCTTTCAGCGCATCGTTCTCCACCACGTCTACGGTTACGCTGCAGCGTCCGTTGCCGTTGCTCTGCGCGCAGTCGGGCAGTGCACTGGAGGCGGGTAGTTCGATCGCGCCGAAATAGCCCGGCGGCCGCCGTTGCTCGAACAGGCTGGGGGCCCGGTAGCCGCGCCCGGTGGCAAGCAGGAATGACCACTGCGGTGTCGGGCTCCAGCGTACGCCCACGCGGGGCGAGAAAGCCTGGTAATCGCCATCGCGGTCCCAGCGTGCTGCCAGGTCCACGCGCAGCGTGCGCGCCAATGGCAGGCCGAGTTCGGCGTAGGCACCGCCACTGCGGCGTGACAGGTGGCGTTGTTCCTGTGGCAGGCCCAGCGCCAGGTCGCCCTGGCTCAGCAGCGCGTCGGGATGCGACGTCCAGCGTTCCTGGCGCAGGTCGATGCCGGTGGCCACTTGTGCAGCACCGCCGGCCAATGGCATCAACTCGCGCTGCATGCCCCACCAGCCCTGCCACTGCTCGGTGCGCCCGCGGTTGCGGATCGACGGGAACAACTGCGCGGCGGTCTCTGCCGGCAACGAGGTGAAGCCGGGCAGGAAATCCAGCGTCTCGGCCGCGCGCAAAAGTGGTTGGGCGCGCACGGTGCCGGACGTCGTCAGAGTGACATCGCTGCGCTGTGCGCTGATGCCGGCATCCCAGCTGCGGCGGCCCTGGTCGCGGCCGATGCCGAAGGTGACGTCGGCATCGGTGGCACGTACATGCGGACGCACGTTGCCGGCTTCGCGCAGCACGCTGTTGAAGGTGAACCCATAAAGTCCGATGGCTACGGCGGTCGGGCCGAGGTCGAAGCGCTGCCGGTTGTGGCTGGCCCGTGCCTCGGCGTAGGCATAGCGACCCTCGCCGCGCTCATGCCGATAGCGCAGGTAGGCCGAGGCGGTGTCCGAGGCCGGTTGCAGCGAACGCGGGCGTGCGCTGTCGAACCAGCAGGCACCATCGCGCCGTTTCAATGGCCCTTCGCAGCGCGTTGCCGGCCAGTAGCGTCCATCGCGGAACGCGCCGATCAGGTACTGCGAGGTTTCCGCATGCCATTCGCGGCGATCGCCGGCCACGTGGTCGATGCGATGCAGGTCGATGCCAGCGAACCAGCGGTCCCCTCCGTCCCGCACGCCGCCGGTGGCCGCCTGCAGGCGATACTGGCCGGCGTCGCCGCGCCCGCTCAGGCCGGTCTGCAGCATGGCTTCAGGGCCATCGGCCTGGTCACGCAGGATGATGTTGACCACGCCGGACATCGCGTCGGCTCCATAGATGGCCGACGCACCGCCACGCACCAGTTCGATGCGCTCGACGAAGCTGAGCGGGATGCCCCCCAGGTCGGTGAGCCCGCCCTGTTCCAGCGACACCATCGGATAGCGTGGCAGGCGCCGGCCATTGACCAGGAACAAGGTCGCACGCGGTCCCATGCCGTCCAGGCTGGTGGTGGTGGCCGCACCCACCGGCAGGTACTGCGAATCGCCACTGCGCGAGGTGCTCATTGCCGGGTGGCCGTTCATGCCCGGCAAGTGCCGCAGCAGGTCGAACAGGCTGCCGTAACCGCTGCGCAGGATGTCATCGCGGTCGATGATGGTCACCGGCAGCGTGGTCTGCACGGAGGTGCGCGGCAGCCGGCTGCCGGTGACATGGATCGGCGCCAGCTCCACCTGCGGTGGCGTCTCGGGCACCCTGCCCGGCGACGGTGCCGCGGGCATCGCACGCGCCGCGACCGGCGGTGGCGATGGCGGTGCCGGCCGGGTGCGGCGGACGACGAATCCACCGGCAGGCGTGCGCAGGATGGTCACCGGCATGCCGGCGACCAGTTCCTTCAGGGCCACGACCGCGTCGCTATGGCCATGGGTGCCGGCCGTGCGCAGGCCATCCAGTTCACGCGCATCGAACAGCAGGGCGATGCCACTCTGGCGCGCCCATTGCTGCAGGGCAGGTGCGAGCGGGCCTGAACCCACATCGACCTCCAGGGTGCCGGCCTGTTCGGCTGCATCGGCAGAGGGCAGCGCGGCGAAGCTCAGCGCGAAGCAGAACAGGGTGCGGAGCAGCCCCTCCCGCAGCGCGCCCGGTACTGCCTTCACTGCAGGCCTCCTCAGTACGTGCGGCGCAGTTCCAGCGCGCCATCCGGTCGCGTCTGGCCAGCCACCGACCAGCCCAGTTCCAGCGCCGACAGCAGTTCCTGCGCATCACCGGCACGGAAGGTGCCACTCACGGCCAGGCTGGCGATCTCGGGATCGGCGATCACCAGCGGCGTGCGACCGTAGCGGTTCATGCGCTCGACCACGATCGACAGCGGCGTGGCGTCGAACACCAGCTGTCCCTTCAGCCAGCCTTCGGCAGCGGCATTGGACGACAGCGCCGGGCCGGGCTGGAAGCGGCCCGAGGGCAGCACCTGCAGCTGCTGGCCGGGTGCCAGGGTGTGCTGGGTCCCGCCATTGCTGACTTCCACCGCACCTTCCAGCAGTGCGACTTCGACCAGGCCGTCGTTCAGGCGCTCCACCTGGAAGGTGGTGCCGATGTCGCGGATGGTGCTGTCGCCGGCGCGCAGCTGCAGCGCCTTGCTCGACGGTGCGACCTGCAGCTGCAGGCGGCCCCGTTCCAGCACCAGGTTGCGATGGCGCCAACCGAATCGGGCGTGCAGCGTGGTGCCCGCATCCAGCGTGGCCACGCTGCCATCGGCCAGCGTCTGCTGCCGGGGCTGGTGGGAATCGTTGGCATAGCGCAGCGGTGTGGGGTTGCCGTCGATGGCGACCATCCAGCCGATCCCGATGGCCAGGCAGACGCCTGCGGCGGCGGCCACTGCCGGCAGCCAGCGACGCTGCGCCGGCCGTGCCGCACGTGCTGCGGCGGTGCGCAGCCATGGGTCGGCGGCCAGTTCTTCGCCCCGCTGGAACAGGGTCTCGGCCTGGATCCAGGCGCTGACATGGGCCGGGTCCTCGGCCAGCCAGTCCTCGAACCTCTCTCGCTCGCCCGGCGTGCAGTCCGGAGCCTCCAGCCGCGCCACCCAGGCGCTGGCGCGTTCAAACAGCAGGGTGTCTTCCCTGGGTCTGGCGTGACTCATCCGTTGTCCCTGTCGTTGTGCAGCGGATCCGATCCGAGTTCCTGGCGCAGGCCCTGCAGGGCGCGGGCGATATGTTTTTCCACGGTCTTGGCGGTGATTCCACAGTGCCGCGCGATCTGCGTATAGCTCATGCCGGTGATCCGGTTGAGCAGGTACACCTCGCGCGCGCGCTCGGGCAGCTTGAACAGGGCCTGCCGCAGCAGGGACAGCATCTGCCCGGACTCGGCCTGGCGCAATGGATCGGGCGACGTGCTGGAGGGCTCGTCGCCGCCATCGTGTTCGGCAAGAGACAGGTGTGGCCGCGACTGCGACGAGCGGCCGCGGTCTGCCAGGCGGTTGCGGGCGATACGATACAGCAGCAACCGCAGCTCGTCGGCACTGTGCGCGCGATAGCGGATCAGCCGCTCCATGCAGTCCTGCGCGATGTCTTCGGCATCCTCCGGCCCAACGCCGCGCGTGCGCAGGAAAGTGCACAACGGCGCGCGCTCTTCCCGTACGAACGCAATGAACGCGTCCGTCGGCACGGACAGGTCCGGCGCGCGATGGATCAGAGGAGAGGGCGTGGACAGGGCTGGCCTCGGGCGTCGGTGGCGGGTGCGTCTTCGAGTTTTACGCGACGATGACCGGATGGGGAAGAGTGTGCATGGCCCCTGATTCCATTGTGAATGCATTCATGTTTCGGGGGCTGGTGCGCTGGGGGAGTTTGCGCCGCCCGGACGTTGAACTCCTGACCCGTGTGTTGCGGGTGGAGAGAGAACACATGAAGCATTCGAAGTTGAGCCTGGCCCTGGCCGGGCTGATGGGCATCACCGCCATGGCGGCGGTTGATGACGTCATGGCAATGAATTATCACGTGCGGGACGATCGCGTCTTCCTCAGCGGCGGCGTGACCGTCGCCGACGTGGTGGCGCTGCCCGCGCTGCTGGCCAAGGCACAGGCTGAAGGCCGTCCGATCCGCGAAGTCGTGCTGCGCACATCCAATGGTGGCGCGCTGATCGCCGGCGAGTGGCTGCAGGCGGTGATCCGCACCCAGGGCCTGGACACCATCGTGTCCGGCCACTGCATCTCGTCCTGCTCGATCATGCAGTCCGGTGGCGTCAACCGTTACCTCGGCGGCGATCTGCCACTGGTCGACTCGGTGCAGATCCATGCCGCCAGCAGTGGCGGCAAGATCACCTATGCGCCGTCAGCGCGCATGACCCAGATCTACACAGGCAACTACGGCGGCGGGATGGATGCGGGCCTGTTGCACAAGGCGATGTATGAAGTGGTTCAACCCAATGGCCTGCTGGTATTCCGCGACCCGGCGCGCACCACGGGTACGTCGGTCACCTTCGATCCGGATGGCAGCGGCAGCAAGCTGGAGTCGTTCCCGGGCCAGGACATCCGCGGCAACAACATCATCAACACGGCAGGCTATCGCGATCCGGGCGACACCCTCCGTGTCACCAGCAACGTCAGCGGCGACATCAACCCGGGCTACCTGCGCACCGCGCGCCAGCTGCAGGCCTTCGTCGACGACGATTTCGCGCGCTGGAATACCGACTGGGCCAGCACCTACATCAACTACGCGGTGAGCCTGTACAACGTCTCCACGCGGGGGCCGAACGGCATCGGCACGCAGTCGCTGCAACAGCTGCTCGCCGATCCCGACCTCCAGGAAGAGCTGCGCGGCCAGTTGCGGCTGGCCGATCTGGATGCGTCCACCCTGGGCAGTTCGGCGGGCGTGATCCGTGTCAGCAACGGCGCCACCTGGCGCACCGCCGAAACCACCGGCGCCGATTTCATTCTGGTGGACAACGGCACCATCGCACTGGAGGGTGGTGCGCTGCGCACCCCCGAACTGCGGGTGATGCCGGGCAGCATCGTGGTCGGCCACGGTGATATCGCATCGGTCGGCACCGACAGCGATGCGTTGCTGGATGGCACCGGCCCGTCCTACCGCGAGGATGGCTTCAACCGCCTGCGCGTGTTCGGCACGTTGATGCCGCGTGGCGGTGATCTGGTGACCCACGGCTACGTCAACATCATGCCCGGCGGGCAGGTGCTGTTCGATGTTACCGAAGCGGGTGGTGCCGGCAGTGGCCGCCTGCGCGTCGGCAGCTTCTACGATGGCGGCACCGAGGAGGGCGCGCTGGTGATCGCGCAGGGCGCGCACCTGGCGTTGAACGTCGCCCAGGGCTTCTATGCCGGCACCTACCGTCGCGACCTGGTGGAAGGACCGATCTACCAGGGGGGCTTCCAGGATGCCGTGCGGCTGGGCGATGCCGGCTACAGCGCCAGCATCACGGCCGGTGAAGTGTTCCGCCCGCGCCACAATTCGCTGCTCAGCTTCAACGTCAACCAGACCGCCGATGGCCTGTGGTTGACTGCCAATCCAGGCTTCGACCAGCTGGGCCTGTTCACCAACGGCACCTCCGGCGACGGCCTGGGGCGCGCGCTGGCCGCTGCATCGGACCGCCAGGACAGCGGCCTGAAGTCGTTGCTCGGCGCGCTGCAGTTCGCTGACCGTGATGTGATCGCACAGCAGGCTGGCGCCCTGCGCGGTGACGCGCACGCCAGCCTGCGCCTGGCCGACAATGCACTGATCGGCAGCATCGGCAACGTCGTGCAGCAGCACCAGGCAGCGATGCGCAGTGGCGGCGATGCAGACGGGTTGGCTTCGCAGGCGGCGCAGTCGGTCTCAGCGCAGCCGGGCATGCGCCATGGCAGCCTGTTCAATCAGCTGGCCATGCATCTGGTCGAGCCGGCGGGCGAGGCTGCTGGCGACAGCCGCGTGGCGGGGCGCAGCCATGGCCTGTGGGCACGCGGTTTCGCCAGCCATGGCCGCATCGATGCCGACGGCGGCGTGGCCGGCCTGAGCCACAACATCGGTGGCATCGTGGTCGGTGCCGACACCCGCGTGGCCGATGACCGCGTCACCCTTGGCGTCAGCGTGGCCGCGGCCGACATGTCGACCAAGGCCAGCGATGGCTCCGGTTTCAGTGGCGACGTACGCGCGCTGGATGTGGGCGGCTATCTGGATGCGACCTATTCGCGGGGCTATCTGTCGGCGGCCGTGCGCTACACCGACCTGCGGCATGACACCCGCCGCAGCCTTTCGGCCATCGATGGCCTGCAACAGCCGCTGCGCGCCCGATACAGCAACGATGCGATCTCGGCGCGAGTCGAACACGCGTTCTCCTTCACCACCGGCAAGGGACTGGTGATCCAGCCGCTGCTGCCGGTGGTGGACTACGCACGGACCTCGGCCACCCGTTTCAATGAAGGGCAGGGCGCCGGTGCGCTGCTCGGCCGCAGCGGCAGCCTGGAGAGCATTCGTGTGGGTGCCGGCCTGCAGCTGTTCAAGACCTTCGAGGGCAACAACGGCGAGCGCATCACCCCGCGTGCCCGCGTGGTCTGGCAGAAGGAACTGGGTGACACCCAGGCGCGCTACAGCACCGGCTTTGCTGCGGCCCCGGACCTAGTGTTTGGTGCCAGCAGCCAGGCCGTGGGTGAGCAGGTGCTGGCCTGGAACCTGGGCGTGACCAGTCGTGCCAGCGAGCGCCTGTCGATCATGGCCGACTACGTGGGTGAGCGCCGCGACGGGCAGATCCAGAACGGCGTGATGCTGGGCCTGGGCTATCGGTTCTAAGTGGTACCCGGCCCCGGCGATATGCGTATCGCCGGGGCCATCCCATCAGGGCAGGTGCTGCGGTATGGTCGGCAGGGAACTCCAGCCAGGCCCCGTCATGCAGATCGCCGTTTTCAGTGCCCGCCCCTACGATCGTCGTTTCCTCGGCGAGGCCAACCAGCGCGATGCGGCCGGGCAGGGCTTTGTGTTCGTGTACTTCGATGCCGCGCTGGACGTGCATACCGCTGCGTTGGCACAGGACTGCGCCGCGGTATGCGTGTTCGTCAATGACCGCCTCGACGCGCCGGTTCTGCACGCGTTGCATGCGCTGGGCGTACGCGCCATCCTGCTGCGCTGCGCCGGCTTCAACAATGTGGACCTGGCCACCGCGAAAGCGCTGGAGCTGTTCGTCGCACGGGTGCCGGCCTATTCCCCCGAAGCCGTGGCCGAGCACGCGCTGGCGCTGGTGATGACGCTCAACCGGCAGACCCATCGCGCCTACAATCGCGTGCGCGAGGGCAACTTCATGCTCGATGGCCTGCTCGGCCGCACTCTGCATGGGCGCACGGTCGGCATCGTCGGCACCGGCAAGATCGGCCTGGCCACCGCGCGCATCTTCCACGGCATGGGCTGCACCGTGCTGGGGCATGACCCGTATCCATCGCCGGCCTTCGCCGGCGTGGGCGACATGGTTGGGCTGGATGAACTGCTGGCGCGCGCCGACATCGTGTCGCTGCATTGCCCGCTGACGCCCGATACCCAGCACCTGATCAACGACGCCTCGCTGGCGCGGATGAAGACCGGCGCGATGCTGGTCAACACCTCGCGCGGCGCGCTGGTCGATACCCATGCGGTGATTCGCGCGCTGAAGTCGCGGCGGCTGGGGCATCTGGCCATCGACGTCTACGAGCAGGAAAGCGCGCTGTTCTTCCAGGACCTGTCCGGCGAGATCATCGACGACGAGGCCTTCCAGCGCCTGATGACCTTCCCCAACGTGCTGGTGACCGGCCACCAGGGCTTCTTCACCGTAGAGGCGCTGCAGGAGATCTCGGCAATCACGCTGGGGAACCTGCGGGATTTCGCCGAGGGGCGGGTGTGTGCGAACCGGGTGGGAGCGTAGACACGCTGCGGAAGTGGGCCTCACCCAGTCCCCACCTAGGGTATTTACTTTGGGTGAATATCATATGAAGCTGTCGTGAAGGGGGGCTTGTCCTCCCTTGAAGTACAGGGGGCGCAAGGGACGGCGCAGCTGCTTTCTGGCCGGAACATGACGCCAGCACACGTCGGTGGATTACCGATCGTCTGGTGATTGCCGACGCAATTGGACAAAGGGATGTTCCATGCGTATCTGGCAGTGGCAGGCGTTGTTGGGCGCGGCATTGGTCGTGTCATCCGGGTGGACCTGGGCGAGTAGCCCGGTCACCCCGCATACCGAGTACTACAAAAAGATCAAGAACAGCGAGGGGCTGGCACCGCTGACCTCGAGCCTGTTCGGGGATAGCATCAGCCCCAGCTCGGGGTCGACCGAATTTGTCGTTACCGACATCGACTTGCCAGGCAACAACGCGCTGCCGGTGCGATTGCAGCGTCGTCTCGCTGTGCAGTCCTTCAAGGACCGGCAGCCGTTGGGGGGATTCGGCAGCTGGGACATCGAAGTCCCCTACATGCACGCCACCTTCGACTCCATCTGGAAGTGGAACGAGTCGGGTAATGGTGCCACCCAGCGTTGCTCGCAGACCTTCTACCCCAAGACGCGTACCGGCGTGGGCACCTTCGAGATTTGGACCGGCGTGCAGGTGCGTGTCCCCGACCAGGGCGAGCAGGAGATGCTGCTGATCGCCAACGCCTCCAACCCGAAACCCACCAACGGTGAAACCTATCGTTGGGGCACTCGAGGCAATATGCGCCTCAGTTGCCTGGGCTCGACGGCCAATGGCTATCCCGGTGAGGGATTCCTGGGCGTGGATGCTTCGGGGAATCGCTACTTCTTCAATGTGGGTATTGAACGAACAGCGGGCTTCATGGATCTCGGCCAGGGCGTAGGTTCCAAGTTGGTGCGTGTTCTGCTGATGGCCAGCCGGGTCGAAGATCGCCACGGCAACTGGGTAGCCTATGACTATTCGGGCGACAAGCTGGTTGGCATTCGCGGCAGTGATGGTCGTGCCATCTCCATTGCCTATGCCGGGGACCGCATTGCCAGTGCGACAGCCAATGGCCGTACCTGGAGCTACGAGTACAACGAGGGCTCCGGTGCAATGGGATTCGCACGCTGGCCTGCGCTGCGTGCCGTGCAGCAGCCGGATGGTGCTCGCTTCGGCTATGAGTACAGCTGGCAGGACGGCGGATTCGGAGGGCTGAATCCGGAGTATCAGAGCTGGGATGGTGAACCGAAGCTCTGCATCAAGCCCACGTTCGAGCAGTCCGGCTTTACCCTCATCGCGACCCACCCATCGGGAACGCGCGGGCAGTTTGAGTTCAAGTACCTGCGCCGCACCCGGCTGGGTGTGAAAAGTACGGCCTGCGCAGACATGGGCGGTGGGCGCTACGCGCAACGCGCCTCCAATGCGTTCGACCTCTTCGCGATCACCAGCAAGACGCTGACGGGGGCCGGGTTGGGCAGTCTGACCTGGACGTACGAATCGGGCGGGTATGACTCGGGCCTGGCGAACTCCGCAGTGTCGACGATCGTGGAGCCGGACGGCACGCGTCGTCACAGCGTATTCGGACGAAAATTCGACGAGAATGAGGGGCAGTTGCTGCAGGAGGCGGTGCGCGCGCCGGACGGTCAGATCGTCCAGGTCACCACCAATACCTATATGAGTTCGGACGAGGTCCAGGCCGGACCGTTCCCGGACAGCTATGGTTCGATGACCGCAGCCGATGATCCCTTCGCCGTCAAGATTCGTCCCCTGAAGCAATCTGTGCTCAGCCAGGATGGTGTCAACTTCGTCAACACGACCGATCAGTTCGATGCGCATGTGCGGCCGGTGGTGCAGACCGAGAGTAACTCGTTGGGGCGCGCGCGAACGCTGAGAACCACCTACTTCGACGACACGGGTCGTTGGATACTCAGCCAAGTCGCGCGCAGCACACAGAGCGTTGGCGGCGTTGAGATTGAGACCGAACGCACCGAGTTCGACTCGATGGCGCGCCCGCAACGTACCTACGCCTTCGGCGCGTTGCAGCAGACGCTGGGCTATCACGCCGATGGCACGCTCGCCTCCGTGGCCGATGGCAAGGGCAATGCCATTGCGCTTGGCAGCTGGAAGCGTGGCCTGCCGCAGAGTGTCGCGTATCCGGACGGCAGCAGTGCCTCGCTGCAGGTCGATGACAATGGCTGGGTGCGCGCAGCGGTGGAGCCCAATGGTGCCAGCCGGAGCTTCGACTACGACGGGATGGGCCGAATCATACTGGCGACCCAGGCCGCCAATGACAGCGTGGCCTGGAATCCTTCTACAACGCGATTCTTCCAGGTGCCGGGAGCGGAGATCGGGCTGGAAGCGGGACATTGGAAGCGCGAGTCCAGTACCGGCAACGCACGCGCGGTGACGTACTACGATGGGTTGTGGCGCCCAGTATTGGAAGAGTCGTTCGACGCTGCGGACCGTGGCGGTACATTGCGCCAGACGGTGACCCGTTATGACAGCAATGGGCGCCTGGTTTTTACCTCCTATCCGACGCGCGCGGCGTCCGACTTCCGCTCGGCGCTGCCCGGCACCCATACCGGCTATGACGCGCTCGGGCGCCCCAATCGCAGCGAGCAGGACAGCGAACTGGGCCGGCTTGTCACGACCACCGAGCAGCTCGGTGGAGGCAGCGTAAGGGTGACCAATCCGCGCGGCATTGCCACCACCACCGACTACCTGATGTACGGCAAGCCCAGCCAGGACACGCCCATCCGGATTCTCCACGCTGAGGGAGTGGTGACGGAGATTCAGCGCGACACGCTGGGCAAGCCGCTGTCGATCCTGCGACGCAACGGCGATGGCAGCATCAGTGTGCGGCGGCAGTACGTCTATGACGGCGCCCAGCGACTGTGCAAGAGCATGGAGCCCGAAACGGGTGCGACCGGCATGGGCTATGACGCTGCAGGCAATCTGCTCTGGTCTGCCTCGGGCCTGACGTTGCTGGGCCCTCAATGCGACAGCGAGGCTGCCTATGCGTCGCCTTCACGGGCTGACCGCACCTACGACAGCATGAATCGTTTGCTGACGCTGCGCTTCTCGGATGGCCAGGGTGATCAGGACTGGAACTACTGGCCTGGCGGGAAAGTGAAGCGTGTGCAGACCCGCAACAACGGCGCCGTCACCACCAACGACTACACCTACAACCTACGCGGGCTGCCTACGTCCGAGAGCGTGGCCTACGACGGTGGTGAGGCCTGGGCGCTGGGCTATGGCTACGATGCGAATGGCGCTTTGGCAACCCATGTGCAGCCGTCCGGCCTGACGATCGACTACGGCCCGAATGCGCTGGGGCAGCCGACGCGAGCCGGAGCCTTCGCCACCAACGTGCGCTATTACGCGAACGGCGGCATGAGCGGCTTCACCTATGGTAACGGCGTCGTGCATCAGATGACGCAGAACGCGCGCGGCCTTCCCGATCGCAGCACCGACAGTGGTGCCGGTGGCAAGGTCATCGATGATGGCTACGATTACGATGCCAATGGCAATGTGGCGGCCATCAGTGACGGCCTACCGGCAGCCCCTGGAAACCGCGACATGCGCTATGACGGTCTGGATCGTCTGACCGCGGTGACGGCAGCCAGCTTCGGAAACGCAAGCTATGCGTACAACGTTCTGGACAACATCGTGGCCGCCAACGTCGGCGCGCGGCGGCAGTCCTTTGAGTACGACTTCAACAATCGGTTGACGAACGTGCGGGATGTCGGCAGTGGTGCGACCGTGACCGGGCTTGGCTATGACAGCCAGGGTAACCTGAAGATCCGCAATGGCGTGGCGTTCCGGTTCGACTACGGCAATCGCCTGCGCGAGGTCGATGGCAAGGAGGCCTATCAGTACGACGCGCATGGACGCCGCACCCTGGCCAGTGCGCCCAATGGCAACATTCGTTCCCTCTATGGGCAGGATGGCGTGCTGCGCTATCAGCACGATCAGCGCCAGGCGAAGGGCTTTGACTATATCCAGCTCAACGGCAGCCTTGTTGCCAAGCGTGCCGTGGATATCGCGCCTGCAGCACTGGTCGTAACGGTTCCGGGTTACAGTGCGGACGGTGCGTTTGCGGTGCAGTGGACAGCCGTTGCCGGTGCGCAGCGTTACGAGGTGCAGGAGTCGGGTGGCGGTGACTGGCAGGCTGTCTATCAAGGGCCTGCGCTGAACGTTTCGCTGGCCGGGCGAAGCTCCGGCGTCTATCGCTATCGTGGCCGTGCCTGCAATGGCACTGTCTGCGGTGCTTGGGGTGTGGAAGCTTCCATCCAGGTGGAGCTTGCTCCCACCGCTGCGCCGGTGATCACTGCACCGGCGCAAGGTATCAACGGAACCTATTCCCTGAGCTGGTCAGCGGTGCAGGGGGCCGCCCGCTTTGTGCTTGAGGAGGCCGTGGGGGGTGGTTGGAATGTGGCCTTTGATGGCTCTGGCCGAACCTATCAAGTGACCAGCAAGCCTGCAGGCACCTACCGCTATCGGGTCAAAGCATGCAATCCACAGGGCTGCGGCGCCTACTCGACCGAAGCGGCGATTACTGCGCTGTATGCCCCATCCGTACCCGCACTGTCGGTACCTGCTGCGAGCTACAACGGCAGCTACGCCGTCTCTGTTTCGAGCGTGGCCCAGGCCAGCAGCTATCGCATTGAAGAACAGTTCAACGGGGGGGCATGGACTGAGATCAACCGGATCAGTGGGAATCAACTGGCCATTAGTGGACGAATCGCCGGCAGTTACGCCTATCGTGCCTTTGCATGCAATGACGCCGGGTGCAGCGCGGCAAGCGCCGTAGGCGGTATCGTCGTGACATTGCCACCGGTCCAAGCCACGGGAATCAATCTCGGTGGCGTGAGCTACAGTTCAACCGTGAGCATGTGGTGGGGCGCAATCCCCACCGCGACGAGTTACCAGTTGATGGAACAGCTCAACGGCGGTGGCTTCGGACTCGCCCAGGAAGACGGTGCGACCGCTGTGGCCCGAGGCGGCCGCTGGCCGGGGCAGTGGGACTACCAGGTGCGTGGCTGCAATGTCGCCGGTTGCGGACCGTGGTCAGCGGTAGCGGGCGTGCGCGTGATTGGTCCTCCGGCGACCCCGGTCCTGCGCGTGCCGGATGGAGTGGGAATCGGCGCGGCTTACTCGATCTCCCTGCTGGAAGTAGCGGACGCGACGCGCTATGAAATCGACGAAAGTATTGACGGCGCCAACTGGTCGCTGATTGCGGGGGATCGAACCGTTTCCCTGAATAAGGGCGGCGGAGGCAACTTCTACTACCGTGGTCGTGCCTGCAATCCCGCAGGCTGCAGCCCCAGTTCTGCTGCTGGCCTGGTTGCGATTTCCAGTGCGCCGGCCGTACCTACGGGTGTGAGGATCGTAAAGAGCGGCCCCAACATCTGCTCGGTCATCTGGAATGCGTCGCCGGGTGCCACCTACTACAACATGCGTTCAAGCAGCGGCGGCGCGACCTATAGGGCAGAAGGCATCGGCTACGACCTCGATACGCGCTGCCAGGGTGGTTACAAGGTGCGTGCCTGCAATGCGCAGGCGTGCTCGGCATGGTCGAACTGAGGTGGACTCGATGGACGCAGGAATGAGGACGCTGCTGATTCGGACCGTTGCCGGGGCCACGCTGATTCTGGGTGGGCTGTTCAATCAGGCTGCTGCGGAGACGATTACCTATATCCACACCGATGCGTTAGGGTCACCGGTCGCTGAGACCGACTCGGCTGGCATCGTTATCCGACGTACCACCTATGAGCCATATGGTGCTGTGGTTGGTGGATCCGTTGCTGATGGGCCTGGTTATACCGGGCATGTGACCGATGCCTCGACAGGCTTGAGCTACATGCAGCAACGGTACATGGATTCACAGTTGGGTGTGTTTCTAAGTGTGGATCCTGTGACGGCCTATGGGGGGACTATGGCGCAGTTCAACAGGTACAGGTATGGAAATGGAAGTCCGTATCGATTCGTTGACCCAGATGGACGTATCGGATGCACTGGAACCAGAATCCAAGGCGTCTGCGATTCTGGCGGTGTCGCGGGTTTGCGAACGTCCGCGCGAAGCCCTGTCGACGATAAGCGAGAAACTGGCGCTCCGAGGATGGCAATATCCAATGCATCATCCAGGGAGTACAAGGAATCCGATTCAAATGGCGAGAAAAAGCAGATCGTGAATGCAATCGGTCTGCTGCCCACGTGGAAAGCCAAGTCTGCAGCCGACAGAGCACTGGCTGCGGCGGTGGAGTCAGGCCTCCCAGGGCAGCACAATGGCAAGGGAGACGCATTTCGACATTGTCTTTGGTCATGTGACATGGCGAACACAATTGGTCAGAACAGCGCTAAGTCTGTTGGCGACATACACGAAGCATGGAGTAGCGGCCCAAGACGCGAGGTGCTTATGGACCTTTTCAATAATGAAGTTGGACGAAGGTATAGTGGTTCTGGACGCACGTGCGCGGCCGCATGCATGTCAGGAGTTGGAGACGGGTCGCTCAGCACCGACGTAGAGGAGTGGGGAAAATGAGAGGTTTGATCTTGCTGGCGGCGGGGCTGTTGTCCCTCATTGGCTGCAGTTCGCCACCGGGTCTCGGGGTAAGTTTGAGCAATGAATCTGGTGAGGCGATCTATCAGGTCAGATTGCAGGCCGGAGGAAGCACGTTTGGCACCGACCAGTTGCCGGCGGGTGAGAAGGCGTCTGGCAGTCTGGACGTTGTCACGGATTCGGCGGCGGAAGTTGTGTATCGGCGATCACCTCAGTCGGAGGAGATCCATTGCGGCGGGGATGTTTATGTTGCTGCCGGTGCTCTTCAGACATTGGTCGTTGTCGTGGGCAAGGATGGATGCGCGTTCAGGATCCAGTAGATGGGGGGAAAGCAAGTGGATGTGGGAGGGCGGCCAAGATTGTTAAAGGTAGAGCGATGGGTTGGAAGAACATGGTGCTGCCTGGCTGCTGTCTGCCCTAGAAGACTCCCGTCGCGCCAATGCTCAGGTACTTCTGGAACACGCCCGATGTGACACCGCGCCAGCTGAAGAATTGAGGAGGATGCGGCAGACGACCCGCTCGCAGCGGAAATCCCGAGGGTGTAGCAGATCGTCTTGGCTGTGCCCTCAAGGCAATTGACCTTGGCGCCTGACAGCCACTAGAATAGCCAGCTAAGCCGGAATAGCTCAGTTGGTAGAGCGGCGCATTCGTAAGTAGAGGGTCATCCCACCGGAACCCCAGTGGATAGTGGCTCTTCTGGGTGACTCAGAACGGCTAAGAAGGTTATAGTAAGGTTTCGCCGGCATAGCTCAGTTGGTAGAGCAGCGCATTCGTAATGCGAAGGTCGGGGGTTCGACTCCTCTTGCCGGCACCAGAAAGCACAAGGCCCTCCGCTCGGAGGGCCTTTTTGCTTCTAGGAAGGTTTTTACCTTCCTAGCTTCTGCTGCACTCCTCCGCGGTCGAATGGTACTCATAGTCCGTGGCACCATTGTCATCATTCTGTTTCAATGCTTGGCATGCCCAAGCATCATGACGACTTCCTGCAATGGTTCGGTGCCCGAGTCCGTGGACTTCGGCAGCAGAAGAACCTCTCACAAGAAGAACTCGCGCAGCTCGCAGGAATCGACCGCACCTATATCGGAGGAGTCGAGCGCGGTGAGCGCAACGTAAGCCTGTTGAACGTCAAGAGGCTTGCCGATGCATTGGGCGTCAATGCAAAGGACCTCTTTGACGATGACTTCCAATTCTGACTACCTCGCTCGTTTGCTTCAGCGTCTCAGTGCCTTCCGGGCAGAGGCAGGGCTCACCCCGGCCCAAGTCGAGGAGCGGCTGATTCTCGGTCCCGGATGGGTCGGTGCAATCGAGGCCGGGACCATTCACCCTAGTCTTGATGTCATCGCTTCGATGCTCTCGGTGTATGGGAAAAGCCTGAGCGACCTTGCAGAAGGCGCGACGGGGAGCGTTCCCCACATCAACCGCTCTATCGCCGGTGAGGCGGTAGGCGCAGACCTAGACATTCACTTCGCCTACGCCCAACACGACGCGACGTACAGGCTGCTGAATGCCTCCTTGGAGCAGTTCACGGAAGTGGTGCTTACGCTTCGGAATGGTCTTGCTCAACTGAGCAGCCAAAACGTGAGCGACGAACAAGAGAAGGCTATCAAGACGGAAAGCGTGGCGAGTGCCTTCTTGAAGGCCGTTGAGCTTTGGCCAACGGCGAACCCCTCCGATCTATGGTGGTTCGTGGTTTATCGTGCCTACTGCGACCAGTACAACCACCCCTCTGAGCATTCGCGGCTCGATTTCACGCAGAGCTGGAAGCGAACCGGGGGCTGGGCACTGGAGCGCATCCTTGAAAGGCATTATGGGCCGGCGCTCGCGGCACACGGCATCAACCTTGTAATTGCCGATGGTGAGCGCAAAGTTCGGCTGCTGGCAGGTTTGGACGTTGGGCACAGGCTGGAAGCGGACAAGATGGACGTGCTTCTAACAGTCGGAGCCGGTGCCAATGAAAAGCTCATCGGAGTTGTTCACGTCAAAGCGAGCTTTGCTGAAAGACGGACGGATGACGTGCCCATGAGTCAGGCGCTCGTGGCCGCTGGGTACATTTCCCCTCTTTGGACGATGGACTGTAAGAGCACGCCATCCGCTCGCCCTGTGAACCGTGGTGAGCTTGGGGCCGTCTTCAGTGGGCAGGGGACGGATGGCCGAAGCGCGAAGCGGAAAGACATCGAGGATGATGGATTCTTCTCCGCGTGCTTCTCGTACAACAAGAACACCGCTCCCACTCCCGCGGGCTATCCGGCGCGGGGGCGTGTCTCAGTTTGCGACTTCTCGAATCCTAACGATGCCTTCACAGACTTCGTTGTAGCCGAACGCCAGCGGATCAGAACAGAGCTTGGGATTTGACCCCTTCAGTCGCTGCCAGTCGTTCGTTCGATGCAGCGACTTGCTCAGGCTCAATCTCGAAACCGATATAGGAACAGCCCAAGCGTAAAGCGGCGATGCCGGTTGTCCCGGAGCCTGAGAACGGGTCCAGGACAACAACTTCTTCTCCGGCTAGTCCATAGGCGTCGATGCACCGGAACGGCAGTTCCTCCGGGAATCTGGAGAAGTGCTTCAGCCCGTCGATTTTCTCGTTGGCAAACTCCCAAACGCTTTTCACGGGCGGGGCTACTCGAAAATTGTGTCGTTCGCCCTTCGCCAAGAGGTAGATGGGCTCATGGTATCGATGGGGGCGACGGCAGCGGCCTTCCGGCATCGGGTTCTTCTTACGCCAAATCACCTCGCCGCGGTACAGATAGCCGCCATCACATAGCGCAAGGACAAGCCGGTACGGCAGCGCCAACAGATTTCCATACTGCAACCAAGCCGTCTCCTTCTCGATGAAGGCTTTGCGCTTCATGCGCGGCTTGGTATAGGCGGAGTTGTGGGCAGGGAGTCCACTCTTGTCTGCGCCCAAGGTACTGAACTGGCGGTCGTCTTCTCGCCAGTTCACCGGCGTGTTGTAGGCGTCTCCGATGTTGATCCAGATAACGCCACCCGGCTTGAGCTTGGGTAGCAAGCCCATGAATACGTCCGTGAGAAATTTGACGTAGTCGCGCGGGTCTTCTTCCACGCCAATCCCCTTCGAGTGCCGCTGACCCCAGTAAGGCGGACTGGTCACAACAACGTCAATGGACTCGTCCGGTAACTGTTGGATCAGTTCAAGGCAATCGCCTTCGTGCGCTCTGTTTAGTTGAAAGGGGCCTAGCATTCGACAGTTATCTCAGGAATTGGAACTTATAGTCATCATAACCGTTTGCAGGGCTCCCGGCAATGTATGGGAAAAGACAAGGCCCGCCGTTTTCCTCCTCCGGGGTCGAGGGGCGAGGTGTTACGCCTCCCGGAAGTCTCCAACGACAGGCCTTGAGGGGTGAAGCCCGCGCGCCCAATCACGAGGACGGTAGCGTGAGGCGCACACCGATGAGGTGAGCGGCGGGCTTCATTCGGTCAGTGCCCGCGCGGCTTCGCGTTCGGGCGCTTGTAAGCGTGATTGATGAAGCCTTGAAGCTGGGTTGCGACGGTCCCGCGTTTCATCGCGGCCACGTTCGCGTCCCGCTGGGCTTGGCGTACTTGGTGAATGGCTTTCGCCTTCGCTACGTTGTGCTGTGCCATGTTCAAACCTCCTCGGCTTCGGCCTCGTCAATGGACTGACGCGACAGCGCCAGCGACAGGTTGGTGATCCCGTCCGCCTTGCCGCGGACAAACTCGCGGTCAGCCGCAAGGGCGGACTTGTAGGCGAGCTGGACGCCTTCGAGCTTCGCCGTCATGCGCTTCCAGACCTCGCCCACGACACGCTCCGCGAAGGCCTGCACGGCGAACGGGCGGCGATCCTTCGGGCGGCGGTCGATCACGGTGGCGATGGCAGCGCCAAGCACCATGTCCCCGGTCATGATCGCGGTCCGGGCGGCGGTTTCCATTTCAACCGGCCCAGCCCCTTCGAGCTGGAGCTGATATTGGGTGCGCTTCGGATCGCCCAAGCCGACACGGCCCAACATCGTCGCGGGCGAGGTGTACACGGCTTGGATTGCGGCGGCTTCCGCGGCGTAGGCTTGCAAGCCCTTGAGCATGGCGGCGCGGTCCGCTTCGGAACTGGCGATGAGCTGGCGGTGGATGTTCGCGGCCTTGTTCGCGGCGTTCTTCTTGGCGAAGGCGCGAGCGGTGGCGCGATCCTCCGGCGAGGCGGAGGTGATGAATTCTTCGGCTTCCCGGGTGTAGTTGTTCCGGGCGTCCATGACCGTGTTTTGCAGCTTCTCGATCTTGCGCGAGAAGGCGGTGGCCGTTTCGGCGGCACGGTCGCTGAGGTATTGCGCGCGCTCCTCGTTGAGCGTCACGCCCTTGGGAACGGTGTTGAAGTCGATGGTTGCCATGTCGGGCTCCTGTCTCAGTTGTCACAACCGGGAGAGGCCCAAAGCACGTAACCAGCGGGGCTCATCCCACTATCAAGGCGGGCGCATCAATGCCCGCACTTTCAGTAAGGATAAGACCCGTTTCCAGCGCTCGGCAAGAAATATATCTTGTAGATCAATGACTTAACTTTACTTCTTCGGGTTCGGTCGGGGTGCAGACGATGGCCCGTTCCAGTGGTCGGCTGGGGTCGGGGCGGCACTCCATGCGCTCGAACTGACGCGCGCCGCCCCGGGGCGTCTTCTGAACCCGGACAGGAGGCGCGAGGCGTGGCGAGAATGTGCCGACCTGCGCCCGCCGGAGCGAGTCCTGGGCAGAGTACAGGGGGCGCTCCTCCGCTGCCGCTACGGTGGCGAGAATCAGCAGCGCGACGGCTACAAGGCTACGCATGGCGGGACCTCCTCAGACGTACATGATGCGGTTGCCGGTATCGGGCAGGCGCGGCGGCGGTCCGGCGAAGTCGCCCACGCTCACGAGGCCCTGCGACGCCCCGGCGATCAGGTAGCTGGTCGCGTCCAAGGCGTGATCGTTCGCGGAGCTGTCCACGTCCTCCGGGTTGCGCGGATCGCGCGGCAGCGCCGGAACCGTCGCCAACCAGAAGCGGCACCGCGAGGCGACAAAGAATTCACCGTTGGCCATGAGCTGCTTCAACAACTCGAAGCGAGGCACACGCGCCCCTTTCCGGGCGGGCGATACCCTCACCCCGGCTTCGCGGAACAGGTCGCCAATCGACGCCTCCGCGCGGCCTGCGGTCCGGGCTTCGGCGGCGGAGTCGATCACGCCTCGGGCGCGCACCCCGTTCCGGTGTGCCATCGCATGAAGCGCGGGCGCAATCTGCCCGGGCGTCCGGCCCGTCCCGCGGCTGATGTTCTTCGGGTCGCACTCGAAATGCTCGTCATAGATCACCCAAGCCCCGCGCGGCATCACCCGGTCATCGCTCAGGCGCACGTCATAGGCGAGCTGTCCGCCCAAGACAGACGCGCACGGCGCGGCGCTGCCCCAGTCAATCGACAGCTTCAGCGAGCCGAAGAAGTGCGGCGGGACCTCGTGATGATCGAACACGGCGCGGGCGTGCTGCCAGACGCCGCCGAAGTAATCGCCAACGATGGCCGACCAGTCGCCGTGACGGTGCGCCTTGTACAGCGCCGGGTCGGTGTGGGCGAGGACGGAGAAGTTGCGCTTGTAGGCGTCCGGCAGGTGCGGGTTGTCGTCCACGGTTGAAGGCGCATAGACCCACTTCTGGTCCGCGAACTCGAACGGTGCCCAAGGCTCGCGGCCCGTGACGTACCGCTCCGCGAGGGCGGAATGGTTCGCGCCGCCCGGGTTCCCCGCCAAGACCATGCGCAGCGGGACGCCCGGAGCGCGGAGGGTCAGCGCGAGCGCGTCAATCACCGGCAGCTCGGGACCTTCGCCCGCCTCATCGACCACGATCAGCGAGAAGGTCATGCCCTGCACGGTGTCTTGTAGGGCGGCGCTGGACTCGCAGTGCGTCAGCGCGACCGTTGCCCCGTTCGAGAGCCGGAACACGTTGTCATTCTGGTTGTAGGTGAAGCCGGAGCCGTAGGCGGAGCGCATGAGCCCGCGCAGCTCCTCCGCGAACTGAAGCAGCGACTTCAACCGGCGGCGCGTCACGAGGACGCGGGCGCGGTTCTTGTACTGGTCGCAGTGCCGCAGGATGAGCAGTTGCAGGCCGAAGGACTTGCCGCCCCCGCGGCCCCCGCCCAAGAAGATGAAATGATCCTCGGGGATGCTCAGGACGGTCGCCTGAAACGGAGTCGGGCGGATGGTGTTAGGCACGTTCGACATTGATGATCCTCCCGTAGTCCTCCGGCGACAGCGCCGCGTTGATCTGGATGAGCACGCGCGGGGCGTCCTCGTTGTTGCCGTCGCCTTTGTTGATCTTGTAGATGCGATCCGCGAGCCATTCCGCGGCCCTGATGTCGCCCTCGTTCTTCATCTTGTCTTTCATGAAGGCCACGATCTCACCGGCCCCTTCGGCGCGGCCTTCTTCGAGGGCGAGCGCAAGCGGCGACAGCTCGCCTTCCTCGCTGTCCTCCTTGAGGCGCTTCCATTGGGCTGGGGTAAGGCCCAAGGCCCGCCGGATCGTGTGCTCACGGTTGCCTTCCTGCGCCAGCTCGCGGGCGACTTCGAGCTGATGGGGCGAGAGGCACGGCAGCGCCGGGGCGGGCGCGGTCTGCTTCTTGGTCACTTGCTTGTCGGACATGCTTCCAACTCCTTCTTGATTCGGTACACGGTCGAGGCCCCTACACGGGTCAGGCGCATGATCTTGTTCACGGGGACGCTGGCGCGGAGCATGTCGGCAATGCGGTGCTCGGTTCCGGCGGATACCTTCGGACGGCCCAGCGTCTTGCCCTGCTTGCGGGCGCGCTCAAGGCCCAGCATCGTCCGCTCGCGGATCAGCTCCCGCTCGAACTGTGCGAGCGAGCCCATCACGTTGAACATGAGCTGCCCGGCGGGCGTGGAGGTGTCGAGCGCCAGGTTGCGGACGAACAGCCCGACCTTCAGGGCTTCGAGTTCCGCCACCAGCCCGACCAGATGCGGCAGGCTCCGGCCCAGCCGGTCCAGCGCGGTTACTCCGACCATGTCGAACTTGCCGAGTGTGGCGGCCTTCATCAGGGCGTCCAGCCCGGGGCGCTTGTCGCGGCCCTTCGTCCCGCTGATGCCCTCATCCACAAACTCGGCCACCACTTCATGACCACGGCCCGCGGCCCACTCGCGCAGGGCAAGTAGCTGGGTCTCAACCGTCTGGTCTTTGTTGGTGCTGACGCGAGCGTATAGGGCGACTCTCATGGACTGATTCTCATTACTGTATAGGCGTACAGTAACTATAGCTGCGAACCATTCCGAAATCGAGCGTTAATGGAATAGCGAAAACCGCGAAGACAGGGGCGTGGATTTGCTGGCGATCCGGCGGTGTGGTTTCGGAGACGTTTTCGGAATTGTTGAATCAGGGCGCAGGGCGGCGATGCGGGGGTGCCCCATGCCCAAGGAGGGGACGGCTACCGACTTCGGCGGCAGGTCGGTAAGTCGGTTGAAGGTCGGTAATGCGGAAACCCCAACCGCTATTGGCTTTTTCCTACTTAACCGACTTAACCGACTAAGAGATAGTCAGGAGAGAAAAGCAGAAGCCGGAGCCGGACTGCGCCGCCCCTCTGGGCAGGGGATTACCGCCGAAACCTCCGCGGCCCTAGCGAAGAAAAACGGCGGCTAAGTGGGATAAGTCGGTACAGAAAGCACGAAAGCCCAGCGGGGCTGGGCTTCCGGCACTACCGACCTTGAAAAAAGTATCGGCCTAAGTCGGTTCATGAACCGACCTTCAGAACGGCCCCTTGCTCCGCGCTGCCGCCGGGTATTCATCGGCTCCCAGCTCCGCCCAGTCCGTGAGGTCGTCCCAGCGCATTGGCATCCGTGCGCGATCCCATGCCGCCCGTGCATCCGGCAGCGACGGGATCACGAAGCCCCGCGGACGGCTCCTGTCGTGGTACTCGAAGCCCAGATCACGCATGAGCTTGTTCACCGCGTTGAGGGTCACGTCATCACGGCGCAGGCGCGTTTGCGCGTAGTCGCGGAGGTCGGCAGTTGCCAAGAACGGCTGATTGAAGCCGACCCAGCGGCGTGCGGGTATCTCGCCGGTGCGCAGCAGGTCGAGGAACACCGCATCAATGCCGCCGACCGTCGCCGCCTTCTGCGCGTGCAGGGCCTCGGTTTGGGGCACGCTGCGGCGTGGGTGCCAGTCGCCAAGATCCATCGTCAGGAGGTCGTGCAGCATCGCCGCCAAGCCCCCGGCCCGAAGTTGTTCAGCGATGGCGCGGAAGTAGTCGCTGTCCTGCGCGTGCTGGCTGGATACCTCGAAGACGGCGAACCGGCGTTCATCAATCCCGGCGGGCACAACCCATTCTTCGTTCGAGGCCATGACAACGTGCAGCCGGTTCCGGGCCTGCACGAGGTTCACGCCCTTGCCCTCAATCGTCAGCTCGGGCTCGGTGATGAGGCCCTTCAGCACGCTTTCCGCGGCCTTGTCGCCGGGGACAATCGCTTCATCCGCGAACAGCAGGCAGCAGTCGCGCAGGTGCGCATTGAAGCGGCCCGTGAGCTGGGCTGGGGAGTTCACCTGCAAGCCGTGCTGACCGAACAGGCGCTTGAGCGAGCGGGCGAAGATACCCTTGCCGGTGCCGCGACCGCCCCGCAGGACCAGCGCCACCTCGGCAGGCTCGCCCGGATTCTGGACGGCCCACGCGGCCCAGCGCAGGATGTAGTCGGTGCAGGCTTCGTCTCCGTTGGCGAGAATGCGCCGGACATGCTCACGCATCAGCGACCAGTCGCCCGCCTTGGGCATCACTGACCAGCCGCGCCACATGTTCAGGTAGCCGTCCACCTCCTCGGGCTTGCCGGGGAAGAAGCGCAGGGCGAGGTATTCGCGGCGCTGGCCGTGTTCAAGCCACCACTTGCCCAGCGGCTTGTAACCCACGCCCTTGTCGGTCGGGTATTCCACGAAGCGGTGCATGTAGCGGTTGCGGAAGTCCTCGAACGATTGCAGCACCGGCACAAGGCGGTCTTCGTCCAGCTCCGTCCGCTCCCAAGACAGCACGCGCGTCTTGCCGCCCTCCTGAAGCAGCACAGCGTGTTTCTTGTTCATTTCCTCAAGGGTCGGATCGGCGCAGGCGGCGCGGGCGTTCTCGATTTGGCGCTGTGCGTAGCCCTGCCAGTTGCGTTGCTCGCGGACGCTGGCGCTGATGCCGTTGTTCGGGTCGGTGATCGCCCCGAAGATCAATTCATCCGGCAGGCCCACGCGGACAAGATCGCAGACGGCGCGGAACAGGGCCTCACTGCGCGACGGGTAGCGTTGTGGGTCTATAGGGTCAGCGCCGGTCGCCACGAGTGCAAGCGTGTGATCCTGGATCGTCGCCCGGTTCGCTTCCGCCCACGCGCGCAGATCATCGACGCCCACGGCTGTACCGTCGCCCATCGACACGGACGCGGGTGCCTTCCCGGTGGCAGCGCGGGGCTTCGTGCTGGCGGCGGAGTTGATCGGCGGCGCGGCGGTGAAGGCCGACAGCGGATAGCTGGTGTCATTCCAGCAATACACCTCAGCTTCTGCGGCCTCGCGGCCCTTCGCCCGCTTCTTCGCGTTCGGGATGTTGAGTGAGCCCGGGAGCCTGAGAAGCCTGTCCACGTTGTGGCAGGAGTCAGCCTTGAAGATGCGTTCCAGCTCGCGGTTGTAGCGTTCGGCCTCCGCCGGGTCGGTAATGGTCAGCGGCTCCGACAGCTTCCACAGGGCTTGGAATCCGCCCCCGCTGTCAACGATCACGGACGGCTCGGGCTTGGCGTCCCTCAACATGTCGAGGATGCGCGCACGTTCGGCCTGTAGGTCCTCGCCCGCGAACGGGTCCACGTCCACCCACAGATATTCGAGCGTGGCAATGTCGGCCTTCGTTGGCTTCTTGCCGGTCGGCTTCGCTACCGTGCCCACGGTGTAGTACAGGTTGCGCTTGCCGTTGTGCTGGGCAATCCACGCTTCCGCGTCATTGGCGTTCTTGAAGGTGCGCGTCTCGGTTGCGCCACCCTCCGGCGGGATCGCGGTCAGGCACCAAGGGCCACCCGGGCGCAGGCGGTTCAGAAATTCAATCGGCGTCATTGCGCACCCTCCGCCGTGTGGTTTTGTTCGTTGGCGGCCAGCCACTCATCGAGCGCGGCGCGGCGATAGCGGACGGAGCGGCCCAGCTTCGCGTAGCGCGGCCCGCCACCTTGAAGGCGGAGGAGTTCGAGCGTTTGGCGGGACAGGCGCAGGTAGTGCGCGGCCTCCTCGGTGGTGAACACGTTTTGTTGAAGTTCAGCGAGGAGCTGGGCGACCTGCTCACGGGTCAGGAGTTCACGCGTTTCCATGATCGCGGTCCTCCTCAAGCAGGTAGTCCATCAGCGTCCGCCGAAGACTCAGGCGGTGCGCCTCGTCCAGGTCGAGGACGGCGCGGCGGAAGTCGTCGCGGTCCTTTAGCTTCGGGTCCTCGCTGAGTTGCTGGGCCAGTTGACGCTGACGGCGGAGGACCTGAGCCGCGGCTTGTACGAAAAGCGCGGTCAGCTCCTCATCGGTGATTTCGTCGGACTTCTCTGCCAGTTGCCGGACGCGCTCCGCCGGTAGGCCGGACTCAATCGCCAGCATCTCAAGCGAGCCCCCGCCAGCCATCAGGAAGGCGGTGATGAAGGGGTGCGGGGCCTCGTCGGGCTGGGCGACGGCTTCAAGCCCGGCATCGACGCAATGCCAAGCGAGCGCGAGGAGGTTCTGACGGGTCGCCCGGTTCGCGCCGTGGGTGGCTTGCCACAGGTCCAGCTCATCCTGAAACCAGACGGTGACGCGCTGGCCGGGGAGGCGGTGCGGCTGGGGGAAGTGTTCGAGGGTCTTGGCCCAGCGCCAGAGGGTGGCGGTAGAGCAGCCCAGATAGGTAGCGGCTTGCGCAGGGCGGAGCGCAACGCGGTTGTTCTTCTCGGTCATGGTCGGGAACTCCGATCAACTCGGCCCGCGCCACCAAGAAGAAAGGGGCAGCGCAAGCCGGTGTTTGGCTCACGACTGCCCCCTTGCATCACGCTCGGATTTGAGACGGCTCCAGTAAGGGCTAACCGCTGAAAGCGGACCGCATCACGCGTATCACCACAGACTCTTGCCGACCTAGCAATCACTCAGGTCGTCCCCGGATCACCCGGGGAACATTGAGAGCGATTCTAAGACTTACGGCTGGATGCCGTAAAGCCTTTTTAAGTCCTAAGTGATTGATCTATATACTTTTTACTTTACTTTTTCGGGGCCTTTTTCCGCTCAACCGCTTGTCGCTGCTGGGTTTTCTTCGAGCCATCGCACAGGAGGCGCAGGCGGTCGGTTATCTCCTGCATCGGACCCCGCAGGCGCTCAAGCTCGATGGACATGTACCCGCCGGTCACGTCGCCCTTGTCGGGTAGGCTGTGATTGACCAGCATCTTGATGGCGTAGGGCGACACGTCCAGCGACTCCGCGACCGTGATGAAGGTATTGCGCAGGCCGTGGACGGTGAACTTCACGCCCAACTTCTCCTTCGGCTCGGCAATGTGGCCGCTCTTGCTTTCAGCCGGGAAAACCCAAGGGGAGTCGGGGAAGAAGGTCTTGGCCTGCTCGCACTGCTGGCGCTCCTTGAGTAGCTCAATCAGGAAGTCCGACAGCGGCAGCTTGAACGCGCGAGCCTCGCCCCCCTTGGGCCTCGGGATCAGCAGGGCCTTGTTCGTCCAGTCGATATGCTCCCAGCGGACCGCGGCGGCGCTTTCGCGGCGCAGGCCGGTGAACAGGACAAAGCGGAGGTAATCGCGGCGGATGGGGTTGGTCATCGCCGTGACCTCGGTGTACCACGCGGTCAGGTCCGTGCTCGGGATCGCCGCCTTGCGGCGCTCCTCCGGGAACCAGTCCACGGCGATGGTCGGATTCACGCCCAGCTCATCGTGAATCTTCAGCGCGTGGTTGTAGGCGGCGCGGAAGACGCGGAAGGCGCTGTTGGCGACATAGGGGCCGTTTTTCTCCCCGATCTTGTGGTGACGCTCGCGGCAGTCCTTCCGGGTGATCTCTGTCAGCGGCTTCTTGAGCCAGTCGCTCAGGTACTGGTCCGCCAGATAGCGGTAATCCTTCAGGGTCCGCTCCGACCGCTTTTTGTTCGATTTCAGGTGAAGGTCGAGGGCATCCCCAAAGGTGACGGAGGCGGCGGGCTTCTCCTCCCTGTTTGGGTTGATCCCCTTGCCCATCTTCATCAGGAGTTCGCGCGCCTCCTCCCTGGCCTGCTCAACGGTGTACACGCCATACCGCCCGATGGAGGTGCGGACGGTCTTGCCGTTGATGTCACGCTGTACAAAGAAGGTCTTGGACTTCGCGCCCACGCAGACGCCCAGCCCCTTCAGGTCGGTGTCGAAGTACAGGTGCTGGCGCTTCTTGTCGTCGGCTTGGACGAAGGGGAGCCCCTTGACGGCGCTCTGGGTGAGCTTGATCGAGGTGGACATGCTGGGCCTTTCTAGTAACGGGATAGTAAGGTTGATCCTTAAAAGCCGGTAGTGTCACCTTCTAACTTAAACCGGCCAATTCCCCGTAACCATAGTGCCTTTCGGACCTTATTAAAAGTCCTTAGCGTCCCCTTAGTAGCTGGCTCATATAATTCGTAATGCGTAGGTCGCAGGTTCGACTCCTGTTTCCGGCACCAGTTAGATGAGAAGCCCCGGCCTTGGTCGGGGCTTTTTTGTGCTCAGGTAGTGCCAGCCCATGGCTGGCAGGTCGCGATTTCCGAATCTCGGGGGGGGGGGGGCAGCTCGCCCCTCCGGCTTCCCAGACGCTTACCTCCTCGCCCTGTTCCTGACTTGGCAACCGCAGCCGGTCATTCCTGTGCTATGAATACACGGCCTTGCTTCGAGGCTCTTTCAGGGATTGGAAGGATGCGCAGGTTCGGGGGGAACTGCAGGCGGTGTGTCGACCCGCTTCAGAGGATTTGAAGATCGAATTCGGAAGCTGGGGGCATTGGGCGCCTGGCTGTGCTGCGTGTTGCTGATCGGCTTTGGCCTGTCGCCATCCGCTATAGCCCAGACGACGGTCACGTACATTCACACGGATGCCTTGGGCTCGGTTGTGGCCGAGAGCGATGCCAACGGCAACGTGATCAAGCGCTATGACTACGAGCCTTACGGTGCCGTGGTAGGCGGGGAAGTCCCGGACGGACCGGGGTATACCGGGCATGTGAGCGACTCGGCTACTGGCCTGAGCTACATGCAGCAGCGCTACATGGATCCGCAGTTGGGAGTGTTCCTGTCGGTGGATCCGGTGACAGCGTATGAGCAGCCGGTTGGGCAGTTCAATCGGTATCGGTATGCGAACGGGAATCCGTACAAGTTCACTGATCCTGATGGACGGCAGGCGATTCCGATGCCGGCCCCTTACATCCTTCCCATCCCGGTTCCCAACCCCGGTGGAAACATCCAGCGCAGTGAGGATACATCCGGGGGGAATCGCGAGAGCGGGCCAAGTGGAAGGCCGACTTCGAGGCCCACTGAACGTCCCGCAGGTCGGGATACAGTTCGGCGGGGGCGAGACGGGCAGCCAATACCCAATCGTTTCCCCGACCGACCACTACCCACGAAGCCCAATGGTGAGCCTGCACCAGAACCGGATGCGGCTGGCCCGCATACGCAACTGGGGCAGCGAGATGGTAGAAATGGAAAGTACGATCAGGCGAGTGAATTCGACGGTCACGGGAGGCCGGTAAAGACTATTGATTTTACTGACCACGGCCGGCCGGGCAGTCATACGAACCCGCACGAACATCCTTATGAGCCGAGTGCTACCGGGGGCACTCCTTCACGCGGACCCGCGCGGCCGCTTAACGGAGGCGGATAGTCATGACGGTAAACGCTTGGGACTTCCCAATCACGGGAGACAGGGTAGTTGAGGCGTTAAGAGATAACTTCAGCACGAATGATATTTGGCTGCTATCGCATTTGGATGTCCCTTCGGGAGCGGAGTCAAAAGCGACCTTGGGTCATCTTCGAGAGCGGATGGTGAACAGGCCGTTAGAGGTGTCTACGGGTGATCTGTGCGATGCGCTTGCCGGCGCGCCGCAAGTATGGGTACTGGACATCCGGCTATCATCCGACCACGAAGTCCAGCTCTACATTGAAGATGGTGAGGTATTTGAGGAGAGTCTGGACAGGATGGTCGGAACCGGAAATATCGCTGGGCCGACAGACCCGGGACTGAGATGAAATGTAGGTTCGACTCCTGTTTCCGGCACCAGTTGTAATGAAAAGCCCCGGCCTTGGTTGGGGCTTTTTGTTTGCGCCCGCCGGTGATCCTTGGATGGCCACCTCACTGAAGGCTGCAAGCCTTCATCAACGCCTCGTCATCCCTGCATCCTTCGCCAGCCACCACGCCAGCTGCCGGAGATAACCACCTGCAGCTCCCGCCAATGCGCCGATCAGCAGGCGTGCGAGCACTCTGATCCCGCGCGCGGCCCGCTCCCGCACCCAAGGCAGTACCGCCACCACCTGCGCACCTAGCAACAGCATCAGCACGTCCAGCCCGAGCGCGTCCACCACCGGCAGCAACGGCGACAGCACTGGGTTGCAGGCGAGCACGATCACCAGCGCAGCACCCAGCGCGGCCATCAGGCAGCGCACGGCGGGCAGGTTGGTCCAGCGCAGCAGCTGGTCCATCAGGCGCATGGCATTCCATGTATCACGTGTGCGAGCCCTCATCAGGCTCAATCGGCCGCACCGGTTGCCGCAGCACGGTTCTTAATCGTGCCGCCTCGGTCCTGCGCGGGTCGCTCAGGTAGATCTCATGATGGGGGCCGGCAAAGGTGTAACCCAGTGCGGCCATTACTTCGTCATGCAGGTGCGCCAGGACGGGTCCTTCGTCGTCGTAGGCGCCCACGTGCAACGTCTGCAGGCTGGGGCCTTCGGCAAGGCGTTCATGGCGGAGGCTGGGCGGCGCATCTCCCAGCTTCGCGCGCGCCT
Source organism: Stenotrophomonas maltophilia group sp. RNC7 (assembly GCF_030910085.1). Classification (NCBI taxonomy): domain Bacteria; kingdom Pseudomonadati; phylum Pseudomonadota; class Gammaproteobacteria; order Lysobacterales; family Lysobacteraceae; genus Stenotrophomonas; species Stenotrophomonas maltophilia group sp. RNC7. The sequence goes on from NZ_JAVFVN010000993.1 coordinate 47,886, forward strand.
TGCTGATCGCCGCTTGCCACTGCGCAGGCCGGATGTCCTCAGGCGTGCGGATCATCACGGTCCAGGCCCACTCATCCTTGCGCCGCGCGACGAAGCTGGCCGGGTTCTCGGCACTCCACAGTGCTTCCAGCGGTGGCACCACGTAGTCGCGCCCTTCGGCCTTCAGCGCGAACTTCAGTGCATAGCTCACCGAATACAGCCACTGCACGGCCTGCAGGTAGGCGGGGGCCGTGTTCGGGTCGCCGCGACCATCGACCATCACGTAGGGAAGGGGCGGTATATCCACGCGTACGAACCTGCCGGCGGGCGGTTGATAGAGCGCCCGGTCGCGCTTCTTGAAGTCGATCTTGTCCATGGGCTTCCTCCAGCGCCGAGCATCCCATGCCGGGCACCTGCCAGCACGCCTGAACAGGTTCAGATGACTTTGCCGAACGAGGGCGGAGCGCCGGCCACCACTCGATGCCAGGATGCCGCCCCCGGCTGTTCTGCCCGCCGCGCCTGCGCGGTGCGACAACGTGTCGCAGCCAGAATCGGGCCTTTCCTGCGCTCGATCAATGTCAATGTCTTTCTTAAATGGTGGGTGACGGCCTAAAATTGAAAGGCTGACTCGACCCCACCTCCCTGCCTGTCTTCCGGACCGGTGGGACCGGCTTTGGCCGGAACAGGCAGGGACGGGGAACGGCATTCCCTCGCAATTGGATCGACCGATGATTCCGTTGAAAACCCTTGGGCGCTGGTTGCGCCCGGGCCTGCTGCTGTCGTTGCTGGTGATGCTCACCGGCTGCGATGCCGTGGCCATCCTCAGTCCGAAGGGCCAGATCGGCCAGGATGAGAAGACCCTGCTGATCACGGCCACCGTGCTCATGCTGCTGGTCGTCATCCCGGTCATCATCATGACCCTGACGTTCGCGTGGAAGTATCGCGCCTCCAACACCAAGGCCCGCTACGAGCCGAAGTGGTCCCACTCGACGGCGATCGAGGTGGTGGTGTGGTCGATCCCGTGCATGATCGTGCTGGTCCTGGCGGTCCTGACCTGGCGCTCGTCGCACGCACTGGACCCGTACCGTCCGCTGGATTCGGACGTCAAGCCGGTCACCATCGAGGCGATCTCGCTGGACTGGAAGTGGCTGTTCATCTATCCGGAAGAGAAGGTGGCGGTCGTCAACGAAATCAAGTTCCCGGTCAACACGCCGCTGAACTTCAAGATCACGTCCGATTCGGTGATGAATGCCTTCTTCATCCCGCACCTGGGCAGCATGATCTACTCGATGGCTGCGATGGAGACCAAGCTCCACCTGATCGCCAACGAGACCGGTGAATTCCCGGGCATGTCCTCGCACTACAGCGGCGCGGGCTTCGCCAAGATGCACTTCACCGCCTACTCGGTCACCGATGCCGAATACCGCCAGTGGCTGGACCAGGTCCGCGCCGGCGAGCAGACCCTGGACAAGGCCTCGTTCAAGGCCCTGGGTGAAGCACGCAACGCCGAGTGGTATCCGGTCACTTACTTCGGCAAGACCGAAGAAGGCCTGTTCGACTGGGTCATCGCCAAGCACATGGGCGACAACAAGCATTACGGCATGAAGCACTCGCATGCTGGTGCCGCCGCTGCCGATGCCGCCACCCATGAAGCGCACGAGGGCCACGCCCCGAGTGACGCGCATGATTCCAAGGAATCGGGTGAAAACCTGGATGCCACCGAACACGAACACGCAGGCCATGCCGGCCACGCGGGTTCGGGAGAATGAACATGTTGGGAAAACTCTCTCTTGAGTCGATCCCCCACGATCCGATCGTGCTGACCACCCTGGTCGGCGCGGTTCTTGGTGGCCTGGGCGTCGTCGCCCTGATCACCAAGTTCAAGCTGTGGGGCTATCTGTGGAAGGAGTGGTTCACTTCGGTGGATCACAAGAAGATCGGCGTGATGTACCTCATCGTCGCCTTCGTCATGCTGCTGCGCGGTTTCTCCGACGCCATCATGATGCGTACCCAGCAGGCCATCGCCGTCGGTGGCTCGGAGGGTTACCTGCCGCCGCACCACTACGACCAGATCTTCACCGCCCACGGCGTGATCATGATCTTCTTCGTGGCGATGCCGCTGATCACCGGCCTGATGAACCTGGCCGTGCCGCTGCAGATCGGTGCGCGCGACGTTGCGTTCCCGTTCGTCAACTCGCTCAGCTTCTGGCTGTTCGTGTCCGGTGCGGTGCTGATCATGCTGTCGCTGTGGATCGGTGAGTTCGCTGCCACCGGCTGGCTGGCGTTCCCGCCGTTGTCGGGCATCGAATACAGTCCAAGCGTCGGCATGGACTATTACATCTGGGGCCTACAGGTGGCGGGTTTGGGTACCACGCTCAGTGGTATCAACTTCTTCATCACCATCCTCAAGATGCGCACCCCGAGCATGAAGCTGATGCAGATGCCGGTGTTCACCTGGACCGCCCTGGTGACCAACGTGCTGATCGTCGCGGCCTTCCCGGTGCTGACCATCACCCTGGTGCTGCTGACCCTGGACCGTTACCTGGGTACGCACTTCTTCACCAATGACGGTGGCGGCAACGCCATGCTGTACATCAACCTGATCTGGATCTGGGGTCACCCGGAGGTGTACATCCTGGTCCTGCCGGCGTTCGGTGTGTTCTCCGAAGTCATCGCGACCTTCTCGCGCAAGGCGCTGTTCGGCTACAAGGGCATGGTCTACGCCACCGCCTGCATCGGCGTGCTGTCGTTCATCGTGTGGCTGCACCACTTCTTCACCATGGGTTCGGGTGCCAACGTCAATGCCTTCTTCGGCATCACGACGATGATCATCTCGATCCCGACCGGCGTGAAGATCTTCAACTGGCTGTTCACCATGTTCCGTGGCCGCGTGCACTTCACCACCCCGGTGCTGTGGACCATCGGCTTCATGGTCACCTTCGTCATCGGCGGCATGACCGGCGTGATGCTGGCGATTCCGGCCATCGACTTCGTGCTGCACAACAGCCTGTTCCTGATCGCCCACTTCCACAACGTCATCATCGGCGGCGTGGTGTTCGGCATGTTCGCCGGCATCACCTACTGGTGGCCGAAGATGTTCGGCTTCCGCCTCAATGAGTTCTGGGGCAAGTGCGCGTTCTGGTGCTGGTTCATCGGCTTCTACGTGACCTTCATGCCGATGTACGTGCTGGGCTTCATGGGCATGACCCGCCGCCTGCAGAGCACCGTGAACCCGGCCTACGAGCCGCTGCTGCTGGTTGCTGCCTGCGGCGCGTTCATCGTCGGCGCCGGCATCCTGTGCCAGATCATCCAGGTGGCCGTGTCGATCCGCGACCGCAAGAAGACCGTCGACCTGACCGGCGACCCGTGGGATGCCCGTACGCTGGAGTGGGAAACCTCCTCGCCGCCGGCCTTCTACAACTTCGCGACGCTGCCGGAAGTCACCGAGCTGGACGATTTCTGGGAGCGCAAGCAGCGGGGTGAAGCCTGGCCGAAGCCGGCCAAGTACACCGACATCCACATGCCGCGCAACACCGGCACGGGCGTTGTCATCGGTGCCTTCAGCCTGGTGTTCGGCTTCGCGATGATCTGGCACATCTGGTGGCTGGCCATCGTCGGCTTCGTCGGCATGATCGCCACGTTCATCTACCGCACCTTCGACCAGGACGTGGACTACTGGGTCCCGGCCGCCGAGGTGGAACGCATCGAGAACGAACACCGCAAGCACCTGGAAGCCCAGGGCCTGGTGAAGTCGGAGCTGAAGGCATGAGCACCAATACCTCGACCCTGAGCCACGGGCACGCCGCGCATGCGGCGGCCCATGGCCATGACGACCACGAGCACCACGATACCGGCGGCAACACCGTCTTCGGTTTCTGGGTGTATCTGATGAGCGACTGCCTCATCTTCGCCTCGCTGTTCGCCACCTACGTGGTGCTGGCAGGCGGTACCGATGGCGGTCCCACCGCGAAGGACCTGTTCGAGCTGCCGTTCGTGGCGTGGGAAACCGCGCTGCTGCTGACCTCGTCGCTGACCTTCGGCCTGGGCATGATTGCCATGCACCGCAGGCAGATGGGCCAGATGTACCTGTGGCTGGGCATCACCTGGCTGCTGGGCTTCGGCTTCATGTGCATGGAAGTGTGGGAGTTCCAGCACCTGATCCATCAGGGCTACGGTCCGGACCGCAGTGCCTTCCTGTCGGCGTTCTTCGCCCTGGTCGGTACCCACGGCCTGCACGTCAGCGCCGGCCTGCTGTGGCTGCTGGTGATGTTCGTGCAGCTGAAGAAGTACGGCCTGACCCCGACCAACAAGACCCGCATGGCGTGCCTGAGCCTGTTCTGGCACTTCCTGGACCTGATCTGGATCGGCGTGTTCTCCGTCGTCTACCTCAATGGAGCGCTGTAATGGCACATGACAACCATGCACACGACCACGGCACCGGCGGCGAAAGCCACGGCAGCGTGAAGTCGTACCTGATCGGCTTCGTGCTGGCGGTGGTGCTGACCGTCATCCCGTTCTGGATGGTGATGTCGGGCGATTTCTCGCGCACCGTCAACGGTGTGGTGATCGCGGTCACCGCGGTGCTGCAGATGCTGGTCCACCTGGTGTTCTTCCTGCACCTGGACCGCTCTTCGGAAAGTCGCTGGAACGTCAACGCTGCGGCCTTCACTGTCGTGGTGATCGGCATCATCGTGATCGGCACCCTGTGGGTCATGCACAACATGAACGTGCACATGATGCACTGACGTCCTCGCGACGTTGCCGCGCAGAAAGGCCGCCCTCGGGCGGCCTTTTTGTTGGCGGATGGATGGGGGCGGATCCCTGTCCGCAGGACAGGGCTCTGACCCTGGGGCCCGGGTAGATCCACGCCATGCGTGGATGGGGTCAGAGCCCTTGCCTGCGGCAAGGGATCCGACCCCGGAACCGGGGCCTCACCCCACCCGGCGCAGGAACTCCTCGGGCTCCATCGGCCGCCCCAGGTGATAACCCTGCAACTGGTCGCAGCCCAGCTCGCTCAGGTATTCGCGCTGTGCCTGCGTCTCCACGCCTTCGGCCACCACCTGCAGCTGCAGGGTGCGGCCCAGCGCGATGATCGACGAGACGATGGCGGCGTCCTCGTCATTGCGCTCCAGGTCGTGCACGAACGCACGGTCGATCTTCAGTTCGGTGGCTGGCATCCGCTTGAGGTACAGCAGGCTGGAGTAGCCGGTACCGAAATCATCGATGGCGATGTGCACGCCCATTGCGGTCAGGTCGCTGAGGATCGCCAAGCTGGCATCGACGTCCTTCATCGCCGTGGTCTCGGTGATCTCCAGGGTCAGCCGTGCCGGTTCGATCCGGTGCCGCTCCAGCACCTCGCGCACGCTGTCCAGCAGTGCCGGCGAGGCGAACTGCAACGGCGACAGGTTCACCGCCATCGTCCATTCCGCATGCCCGGCATCGTGCCATGCCCGCAGTTGCGCGCAGGCCTGGTCCAGTACCCAGTCACCGATCGGCAGGATCAGACCGCTGCGTTCGGCGATCGGAATGAACACATCCGGCGCCAGCAGCCCCAGCTCCGGGTGCTGCCAGCGCAGCAGCGCCTCGGCGCCGGTGGCCGGTGCGCCCGCGGCCGGAAATTTGGGCTGGTAATGCAGGATCAGTTCGTTGCGGGCGATGGCCTTGCGCAGGTCCTGCAGCAGGCGCAGTTGGCGATTGGCACTGAGCTGCATCGAGGGCGTGAAGAAGGTATAGCCGTTCCGCCCGGTTTCCTTGGTGTGGTACATCGCCGCATCGGCGTGCGCCATCAGCTCGCGCTCGTTGCTGGCGTCATCCGGGTACAGGGCGATGCCCAAGCTGGCGCTGACCTGCAGTTCGGCCGCATCCAGCGTGAACGGCTCACCGGCGGCGGCAATGATGCGCTCGGCCACCACGACCGCATCGTCGGGAGTATCGATGGCCAGCACGATCACGAACTCGTCGCCGCCGAGACGGGCGAACGTGTCCTGCGGGCGCAGCAGGCCGCCGATGCGCTGCGCCACCGCCACCAGCAGGCGGTCGCCAAGCTGATGGCCATAGGCATCATTGACCGCCTTGAAGCCATCCAGGTCGCAGAACATCACCGCCACCGCATGATTGCGGCGCCGCGCCTTCTCGATAGCCTGCTCGATGCGGTCCTGCAGCAGCATGCGGTTGGGCAGCTGGGTCAACGGGTCGTGCAGGGCCGCCTGGATCAGCTTGTCGTTGGCGTGCGCCAGCGAATCGGCCAGCAGCCCGGTGCGCACGCGCATCTGCCGGTCGATCAGCGAGGCCACCAGGGCGATGCCCAGCGTGGCCACGGTGGTGACGATCACCAGCACCGCCAGCCAGCGCGTGTCGATGCCGCCACTGCCGACGGCGCCACAGAGGCTGCCTTCCGGGAAGCGTGCCGCGGCCATGCCGGTGTAATGCATGCCGACGATGGCCAGGCCCATCACCAGCGATGCGAGCGCACGCAGGAGGAGGGTGCGGCGCTGCTCGGCGCGCAGGCGGAAGGCGATCCACAGGGCGGCGCCAGCGGCACCGATGGCCACCGCGATGGAGGCGGCAAACCAGCCCGGGTGGTAGTCGATGCCGGGCTGCATGCGCATCGCTGCCATGCCCAGGTAGTGCATGGCTGCGATGCCCAGGCCCATCAGCACGGCCCCGGCCAGCAGCCGGCGCCACGGCAGGCTGGGGCGCGATACCAGCCACAGCGCATAGGCCGAGGCACCGATCGAGACCGCCAGCGAGTACAGGGTGATGCCGAGGTCATAGCCCAGCGGGATCGGCAGGTCGAAGGCCAGCATGCCGATGAAGTGCATCGACCAGATGCCCAGGCCCATGGCCGCCGCGCCTCCGGCCAGCCACCAGCGCGCCACGCGCCCCTCGGCGGTGGCCAGGCGCCCGGCCATGTCCAGCGCCGTGTACGAAGCAAGAATGGCCACCAGCAGGGAGATGATGACCAGGCTCTGACTGTAACTGCCAGTCATGTTGAATCCAGTGGGGGAGGAAGGGAGCGCCCGCAAGGCGCACGCCCGCGACCCCTATCGGCGCGGGTGGGCAGGACTTGAGCGGTCGCAGCAGCTGCGACCCGGCTCGGCTATCCTGCCACGCCTGTTCCCGTTGCTGGAAATCATCCGATGGCCAAAGCCCGCACCGCCTACGTCTGCAATGAATGCGGCGCCGAATTCAGCAAGTGGCAGGGCCAGTGCACCGAGTGCAACGCCTGGAACTCGTTGTCGGAAATCGTGCTGGAGAGCGCGGCGGCGGCCAAGGCACCGGCGTCGCGCCGGGCAGGCTGGGCCGGCAAGATCGATCCGCCGAAGATCACCGCGCTGAAGGATGTGGAGCAGACCGAGCATCGCCGGGTCTCCACCGGCATCGGCGAGTTCGACCGTGTGCTGGGCGGCGGCCTGGTCGAAGGCGCGGTGGTGCTGGTGGGCGGCGACCCGGGCATCGGCAAGTCGACGCTGCTGCTGCAGGCGGTGGCGAAGATGGCCGCTGAGCTGCCTGTGCTGTACGTCACCGGCGAGGAGTCACTGGCGCAGGTGGCTGGCCGTGCGCATCGCCTGGAGCTGCCGCTGGACGGCGTCAATGCGCTGGCCGAGACCGGGGTCGAGTCGATCCTGCAGCACGCATCCAAGGCCGGCCCGCGGCTGATCGTGGCCGATTCGGTGCAGACCCTGTGGACCGAGAGCCTGACCGCTGCGCCCGGTTCGGTCAGCCAGGTGCGCGAGAGCGCGGCGCGGCTGGTGCGGTTTGCCAAGGAAACCGGCACTGCCGTGTTCCTGGTCGGCCATGTGACCAAGGAGGGCGGCATCGCCGGCCCGCGCGTGCTGGAACACATGGTGGACGCGGTGCTGTACTTCGAGGGCGAGAGCGGCAGCCGCTTCCGCCTGTTGCGCGCGTTCAAGAACCGCTTCGGTGCGGTCAACGAGCTGGGTGTGTTCGCGATGGGCGACAAGGGCCTGAAGGAGGTCTCCAACCCCTCGGCGATCTTCCTGTCCGGCGGCAGCACCCATCAGCCGGGCAGCTGCGTGATGGTCACCCGCGAGGGCACGCGGCCGCTGCTGGTGGAGGTACAGGCGCTGGTCGACGCATCGCCGCTGTCGAACCCGCGCCGTGTCGCGGTCGGCCTGGAGCAGAATCGCCTGGCCATGCTGCTGGCAGTGCTGCATCGCCATGGCGGCGTACTGGTCGGCGACCAGGACGTGTTCGTCAATGTGGTCGGTGGCATCCGCGTCCAGGAGACCGCCGCCGATCTACCGGTGCTGCTGGCGGTGTTGTCGTCGCTGCAGGATCGGCCGCTGGCGGAGAAGACCATCGCCTTCGGCGAGGTGGGCCTGTCCGGCGAGATCCGCCCGGTGCCCAATGGCGAAGACCGCCTGCGCGAGGCCGCCACCCATGGCTTCAAGCGCGCCATCGTGCCCAGGGCCAATGCGCCCAAGGGCGGTTCGGTGAAAGGCATGGAGGTGATCGCGGTAGAACGCCTGTCCGAGGCCATCGACGCGGCGTGATGCCAGCCCTGTAGAGCCGAGCCCACGCTCGGCTGCTTTCTGTGGAGTCGAGCCATGCTCGACTGGTGGTCGAACAGCAGCCGAGCATGGGCTCGGCTCTACACGTGTCCAATGCAGTAACGGTCAGCTTCACTGTGCTAGTTTTTCCCGCTCGACGAAGACGCCCTCTGGCGTCTTTCCGTGCCCAGGAGTAAACGATTACATGCAGGACACCGCACTCACCGCCCCCAACGCCGAGATCCGTCGTGCCGGGGTCGATCTCAATGGACTGATGACGGTGCTGGGCAAGCACCTGTATTCCACCCCGGTGGTGGCGCTGCGTGAGCTGGTACAGAACGCGCATGACTCGATCATCCGCCGCCGCATCGAGCAGCCCGGCGTTGACGTGCCTTCGCGCATTTCGGTGCAGGTTGATGCCGGTGCCGGCGTGCTGCGCATCACCGATACTGGGGCCGGCCTGACCCGCCAGGAGATCCACGATTACCTGGCCACCGTCGGCGTCGGCTACACCCGTGGCCTGCGCCAGGGCGGTGAGGACGATGAAGGGCTGATCGGCATGTTCGGCCTCGGCTTCCTGTCGGCCTTCGTGCTGGCGCGCCGGGTCAGCGTGCGCACCACCTCGTACCAGACGCCGGATCTGGGCCACCTGTACGTGTCCAGCAACGCCGAGCAGTACACCGTCAGCGAAGTGCCGGCACGCGCGGTGGGTACCGAGGTGGAGCTGGAGCTGCATCCGGACTTCCTGCCGCTGGCCAACGAAGCGCGCCTGCATGAGGTGCTGGGCCGCTACTGCGCGTTGCTGTCCGAGCCGATCTTCATCGGTGCTGCGGGCGAGGCGCTCAATCCCGAGCCGCCGCCGTGGCGCGGCCAGGGGGATGTCGCCGTGCATCCGGTGCAGGCCCGCCGGCAGGCACTGCAGTTCGCCGCGCGGTTCGAGCATGATTTCGAGCCGATCGTCACCGTGCCGTTGCGTGCCGATGGCAACAGCGATGCCACTGGCCTGCTGTGGGTGCAGGATGGCGCCACCTATGGCACCAGCGACAACCGCAACCTGTCGGTGTTCGTGCGTGGGATGCTGCTGGATGACGACGCGCGCGACCTGCTGCCGCCGTGGGCCGGTTTCATCGGCGGGGTGATCGAATCCTCGCGGTTGACGCCCACCGCCAGCCGCGAAGACCTGCAGCGCGATGACCAGTACCGCGCGGTGCAGCATGCACTTCTGGAGGCGCTGATCGACGGCCTGGCCGACGTTGCGAAGCAGCAACCGGAAGCCTGGCGGCGCGTGCTGACCCGCCACAACGAGGCGCTGCTGGGTGCGGCACTGTGCGATGACCGCCTGTTCGAACTGCTGATGGAGCATGTGCGGGTGCCGACTTCGCAGGGCGACCTGCCGGCCAGTGCGCTGCCGGCGCGCGGTGCCGTGCATGTCATCCTCGACAACGGCGGTGGCTTTGAAGAGATGCTGTTCCGGGCGATGGGCGTACCGGTCGCGCATGGCCATCGCTATGCGGTGGTGCCGTTCCTGCGGCGCTGGGCCCAGGCCAAGGGCCTGCGCCTGGTCGAGCTGGGTACCGAACAGGGCAACCGCGCACTGTTCCGCAGTGATGACAGCCTCGACGAGGCGCAGCTGGCGTGGCTGCGCGAACAACTGGGCGACGGCGAGCAGCTGCTGCCCGCGCGTTTCAGCCCGGAGGCGCTGCCGGTGGTGGTGGTGCCCGACCGCGAGGCCGAGCTGAAGCAGCGGCTGGAAGACGACGAGAACGACAAGCGCGTCTCGATGGCCGCGCTGCGCCTGGCGCGACAGTTCACCGCGCGCATCGAATCGCGCGCACCGTCGCGGCTGTATCTCAATCTCGACAACCCGGCGGTGCAGGCACTGCTGCGCGCCCAGCGCGAGGGCCACCCACAGGCCGAGGCCGCAGCCCGCCTGCTGCGCTCGCTGAAAGTCATCGTCGCCGCGCAGGGCCGCCCGCTGGCACGCGCGACTGCTACGCCGGGCCCGGATCTCAATGGTGCCTTCACCGATATCGCCGGTGCCCTGCAGCAGATGCTGCGCTGAGCACCGCACCTTCTCATCCAGCCTTCGCTAGACAGGAGCAATTACCCCCATGGACATCTGGAACTGGGTCGAAAAGCTGCAGGGTGACCTGCGCCAGGCCGGCCAGGCGCAGAACGCGCACCTGCTGAACCGCCTCGCCGACGAGGTCAGTGAACTGCAGATCGACCGCGTCGATGCCCTGCTGCCCGAAGCACGCGCCCTGGGCAAGGCACTGGACAACCCGTGGGTTGACGTCTATGTCGGCCACTGGGCGCTGCGCAACCGCGTCGGCAACCGCGTGGAAGGCGAGAGCGCACTCGGCGAAGCCGTAGCGCTGTTCGAGCGCGCGCACCGCGAGGACACCCTGGAATGCCCGCAGTCGATCTGCGTGACCCAGGACCTGGCCGCCTGCTACGGCAACATCGACGGCCCGGGCTGGGTGCCCGAGCGCATCGAGGTCTGCGACGAAACCCTTGGCCGCATCGATCCGAGCTGGGCCTGTTTCCAGTGCCTGAGCTGCGAGAAGGCCGATGCGCTGCTCGATGATGGCCGTGGCCAGGCGGCGCTGGATTACCTGCAGGTGCAGGCCGATGCCGTGGAAGCCTGTGGCAAGGAAGTGTTCGACAGCTTCCCGGAGATGCAGATCAAGATCCTGCTGGGCATGGGCCGTGCCGATGAGGCACTGGCGCTGATCGAAAAGCGGGAGGCCGAAGTTGCTGCGTCCGGAGAGTACGAGCCGGCCAACTGCACGGTGCCGCGCCGCCTGTCCAAGGCCTGGGCGCTGGCCCAGCTGGGCCGCGACGAAGAGGCGCTGCAGCAGCTGGTGCCGTGGAGCGAGCTTACCCCGAACTACTGGCGGCTGTGGGCAAACACCGCCGCAGCGCTGTGCCAGCGTGATCCCGCGCGCAATACGTGGGATTTGGGCACGCGCTTCAACACCATCATCGAGCACTTCGCACGGGTCGGTTCGCACCGCCTGCTGATCGAAGTCGCGGCGTTGAGCCTGGAACTCGCCCTGCAGCGTGGCGCGCGCTGGGTCGCACTGCGGCAGCTGGAACTGGCCCGCACCCATCTGGCGCAGCTGCGCCAGGATCGGGGTGCTGCGGCGCTGGTGGCAGGCCTGGCCGCGCGCATCGAGGCATTGCCGGACGTCGCGCCGCTGCCGGTGCCGGCGGGCGAGCTGCTGGCATGGCTGGACGCGCAGGGCGAACAAAACCAGTCGCGCGATCCCGAGCGCGAAGCGCAGTGGTTGCTGCAGGCGCATGCCGAGCTGCCCGATGACGAGGCGCTGGCCGACATGGCCGCCTCGGCACTGAATGCCTGCGGCGCGCAGGCCGAGGCGCGGTCGCTGCTGTGGCGGTTCGTACGCGGCCATGTGCAGCACGATGGCCCCGTGGCCTACACGTTGATGCGCTGGCTGGCCGAACAGGGCGACGACGACGGACTGCGCCAGCTGGCCGATCTGTATCGCGGCAGCGTGCCCGTGTTCGCGCACTGGTGCGAGGTGCAGCGTGCACGCCGCGTGTCCGACTGGCCGGCGCTGGAGCAGGCGGCCCGATCGCTTCTGGAGCTGTCTCCGGGCTCGCACGGCGCGCGCGGCACGCTGGCGCGCATGTACATGGAAACCGGCCGTTTCAGCGAGGCCCAGGCCTGTTATGCACAGCTGGTGGAGCTGCTGGACGAGCCCAATGCCGCGCATTGGGACCACATGAGCGCAGCCAGCGCCGCGCGCGACTGGGACGCCGTGCGCCGCTCGGCGTCGGCGCTTGGCATGGAATTGTCCAGCCAGGACGGCGTGGTAGAGGAGCCGTGGGGCTGGGTGATCATCCGCAGCGAAGAAAACGGCGAGCCGATGGAGTACTACGCCCGTCGCAGCGGTCCGGTGACCGCGCGCATCGTCGAGAACGCGCCGTCCAACCGCGCCCAGCAGGTGGGCGACTGGGTGGTGTTCGATGCCGCGCCGGTGCATCCGGCACCCGAGGAGGAGGATGCACGCGAGCATTTCATCCCGACCTATGCGCAGGTGCATGTGCTGGAGCGCGGCGGCTTCGCCCGCAGCTGGATGATCGATGGCGCGCACCCGGGCGAGGAGGCCTGGAATGCCTTCGTCGAGGCGGCCGAAGCACAGGGTTGGAGAGTGTGGTCACACAGCCGGCCGGACTACACCGTCACCGACCCCGATGTGGAAGAGGGGACGCTGCCCGGCCTGCTGTTCACCGTGGCCCAGCCGCAGGACCACGCACCGCTGGCACTGCACCGCTTCCTGCAGCAGCACACCGCGACGTGGCCGCATCCGCATTGCTGGTTGCGCCTGGCTGAAGCCTGTGACCAGGATCGCCAGCCGCATCTGGACGTGATCGAGCGTTACGGGTTGTAGGCCCCAGGCTCGTGTAGAGCCGAGCCTGCGCTCGGCTCATGCGGATAATCAGCCGAGCATGGGCTCGGCTCTACAACGAATCATCATCACCAAGGAACGCGATATGCGCGGGACAAGGATGTTCGTGATCGCCGGGGTGCTGCTGGCCCCTACCGCACAGGCTGCACCCGCATGCCAGGAGCCTGCGGCTGTCGCCCGCGCTTTCTACGAGGCGACGACCGGCAACGGTGACCTGCTGGAGCCGCCGGCCGCGCTGGTCAGCCCTGCCTTCGGCAAGGCACTGCGTGGAGAGCGCGCCTGCCAGCAGCGCGAAGAGGGCATCTGCACGATCGATTCGGATCCGTGGCTGGATGCGCAGGACGGTGACATCGAAACCCCGGTGCGCTACAGCTGGAAGGAGGCTTCGGCCTCCGCCGGCCAGGTCGAGATGCGCTATTCGGTGTGGAAGAAGGCCTACCTGACCCGCCTGCCGATGGTGCGCCACGGGCAGGGGTGCTGGCAGGTTGATGACATCCTCACCAACAGTGGTCGTTCGGTGCGGAAAATCCTGGCCCAGCCGCTGCCTTGACCGTCCACGGCATCCACGCATGGTGCGGTCCAGCGGCCGGCACTACCCGGTGATGCTGGGGTGGGTGCCGACCGTTGGTCGGCACGCCTTTATCGCGAATGCCCGAACACCAGCTCGATCACGAACTGGCTGCCGAAGAACGCCAGCAGCAGCAACAGCATCGCCGCCAGCGTCCAGTGCACCGCCTTCATGCCGCGCCAGCCGTAGCGGCGGCGGCCGATCAGCAGCACGCCGAACACGATCCACGACAGCACGCTCAGCACGGTCTTGTGCACCAGCTTCTGCGCCAGCAGGTCATCGACGAACAGTACGCCGGTGACCAGGGTCAGGGTCAGCAGCGCGAAGCCGACGGTGATCACCCGGAACAGCAGTGATTCCAGGTCGGCCAGCGGCGGCAGTGCCCGCAGCCAAGGCCGGAACTCGCGGCGGCGCAGCGCGCGTTCCTGCAGCCACAGCATGATCGCCAGCAACGCGGCGACGCTCAGCGTGGCGTAGGCCAGCAGGGCCAGCCAGGCGTGGCTGGCCAGGCGCCAGCCCAGTACCTTGCTCGATTCGTGGCCGTAACCGTGGTAGGCCAGCAGCAGCACGGCGGCCAGCGGGAACACCACCACGCCCAGCGCCGACATCCGCCCGCGCGCGCCGACCAGCGACGTCAGCCAGGCCATGCCCAGGCCGACCAGCGACAGTGCGGCGAAGAAGTGCATGTCCGGCCCGCCGTTGGTGCGCATCGCCACCATCACGTGGTAGCCGCCGTGCAGCAGCATGGCGGGCAGGGCCGGCCACAGCCAGATGGGGGAGCCGGTCGTCTCATCGCGGCCAAGCGCGCGCACCAGCAGGGCACTGGCAGCCAGGTAGAGCAGGACGGCGATGAGAACGATTGTCATCGTTGCAGTTTCGCATACCCCCGTGATGCTGGCGACGGCCCCGTGGCCGCAGTCCGGGGAGACAGCCGGACCCGTTATACTGTCTGCCTTATTGTCCCCCGCTTTCAGACAGGTTGCGCCGCATGTTCGAGTCCCTGACCCAGCGCCTTTCCGGCACCATCGAGCGCCTGCGTGGCCGTGGCCGCCTGACCGAGGAGAACATCCGCGAGGCGACCCGCGAAGTGCGCATCGCGCTGCTCGAGGCCGACGTTGCGCTGCCGGTGGTGCAGGCCCTGATCGAGCGCATCAAGGTGCGTGCGGTCGGCCAGGAAGTGCTGAAGTCGCTGACCCCGGGCCAGGCCCTGATCAAGGTCGTGCGCGACGAGCTGACCGCGGTGATGGGCGCCGAAGCCAGCGACCTGAACCTCAACGTTCCCGCTCCGGCCATCATCCTGATGGCAGGCCTGCAGGGTGCCGGCAAGACCACCACGGTCGGCAAGCTGGCCAAGCACCTGAAGGAAAAGCGCAAGAAGAAGGTGATGGTGGTGTCGGCCGACGTCTACCGCCCGGCCGCGATCGAGCAGCTGAAGACCCTGGCCGAGCAGGTGGGCGTGCTGTTCTTCCCGTCCAGCGCCGACCAGAAGCCGGAAGCCATCGTGCGCGCGGCCATCGACGATGCGCGCAAGTCGTTCGTCGACGTGCTGCTGGTCGATACCGCCGGCCGCCTGGCCATCGACGAAGCGATGATGGCCGAGATCAAGGCCCTGCACGCTGCGGTGAATCCGGCCGAAACGCTGTTCGTGGTCGATGCCATGACCGGCCAGGACGCGGCCAATACCGCCAAGGCCTTCGGCGATGCCCTGCCGCTGACCGGCGTGGTGCTGACCAAGACCGACGGTGACGCCCGCGGCGGCGCCGCGCTGAGCGTGCGCTACATCACCGGCAAGCCGATCAAGTTCGTCGGTGTCAGTGAAAAGCCGGAAGGCCTGGACGTGTTCCACCCGGACCGTATCGCCAGCCGCATCCTCGACATGGGCGACGTGCTGTCGCTGGTCGAGCAGGTCGAGCAGCAGGTCGACAAGGACAAGGCCGCCAAGCTGGCCGAGAAGGTCGCCAAGGGCAAGAAATTCGACTTGAACGACATGCGTGACCAGCTGGAGCAGATGCAGAACATGGGCGGCATCGGCGGCCTGATGGACAAGCTGCCGGGCCTGGGCAACATCCCCGACCATCTGAAGCAGCAGGTCAGCCAGGGCAAGGAAGTGCCGCGCATGATCGCCATCATCGGCTCGATGACCAAGAAGGAACGGCGCAATCCGAACCTGCTCAACGGCTCGCGCCGCGCGCGCATCGCCAAGGGCTCGGGCGTGACGCCGGCCGACGTCAACAAGCTGATGAAGCAGTACATGCAGATGGAAAAGATGATGAGCAAGATGGCCGGCGGTGGCATGAAGGGCATGTTGCGCAGCATGAAGGGCATGATGGGCGCCATGGGCGGCCGCGGCATGCCGTTCCGTTGATGACGGCCCCCTCCGCAATCTGATGTAGCGCCCGGGCCCACGCTCGGGCGGCGGCGCACAAGCGCCGCAGCAGGCCGTCGGGCAGCAGGCTCGACTCTTCCCCTGTCCTGCGCGCACCATGGGGGCCTGTCCGAAACGATGGGCCGTCATGCAGAGTTCCGCTGTAGCTTCCCGCGCCGAGGCGTTCTGCCGGCGCTTTGGCGTTTCCGTTCCGATCCTGCTGGCACCGATGGCCGGTGCCTGCCCGGTACCGTTGTCGGCTGCGCTGGCCAACGCCGGCAGCATGGGCGCAATGGGCGCGGTGTTGTCCTCTTCGGCCGATATCGGTCGCTGGATGGATGACTTCCGCGCAGCCTCCAGCGGTCCGGCGCAAGTGAACCTGTGGATGCCGGACCCTGTACCTGCCCGTGACGTTGCCGCCGAGGCCGCCAGCCGCGCCTTCCTCGCGCAATGGGGCCCGGAGGTGCCCGCCAGTGCCGCCGACGCCACGCCGGCCGACTTCGAAGAACAGTTCGCCGCACTGCTGGCGGCGCGTCCTGCGGTGGCCTCGACCATCATGGGCGTGCTGTTGCCGCGCCACGTGCAGCAGTTGAAGGACGCCGGCATCGCCTGGATCGCCTGTGCCACCACCTTGTCCGAAGCGCGCGCGGCACAGGACGCCGGCGCCGACGCGGTGGTGGCGCAGGGCGCGGAGGCCGGCGGCCATCGTGGTTCCTTTGATCCGGCGATGGCCGAGCGCCAGCTGGTGGGACTGTTTGCGCTGCTGCCGCGCCTGGCTGATCAGCTGCAGATTCCGGTGATTGCCGCCGGCGGCATCGCCGATGGCCGTGGCATCGCTGCCGCACTCACCTTGGGCGCCAGTGCGGTGCAGATCGGCACCGCCTTCCTGCGCACGCCGGAAGCGGCGATTGCTTCGGCGTGGGCCGATGGGCTGGCCGCCAGCGAACCGGAAGACACCTGGCCGACCCGCGCCTTCAGTGGTCGCCTGGGCCGTGGCCTGGCGACGCCCTATGTGCGCGCCGCTGCCGCAGAAGGCGCCCCCGCGCCGCGTCCATACCCGGTGCAGCGCGGCCTGACCGCCCCGATGCGCAGGCAGGCGGCACAGGAGAATCGTCTGGCGGCGATGCAGGCCTGGGCCGGGCAGTCGGCGTGGATGGCGCCGGCGCAGCCGGCCGCCGACGTGCTGCGCGGCATGTGGGAACAGGCGCAGGCACTGCTGCCATGATGGTGAGCTGCAACGGCCGGGCGGCGCAGGTGGAGGATCTCCTGCCGGCGCTGGTGAATTACGGCCACTTCACCTCGCTGCAGGTGCGTGGTGGTGCAGTGCAGGGGCTGGACCTGCATCTGGCGCGGCTGTCACAGGCTACGCGCGAACTGTTCGGCAGCGAACTGGACACGGTGCAGGTACAGGCATGGATGGCGCAGGCATTGCAGCAGTCAGGGCAGGCCGATGCCTCGCTGCGGGTGACGGTGTACTCGCGCCGCTTCGATTTCCGCAATCCGCTGGCGGCGGTGCCGGTGGACGTGCTGGTGGCGGTGTCAGCGCCGGTGACGCTGACCGTCGCCAAGCGCGTGCGCAGCGTGGCCTGGCAGCGTGAACTGCCGCAGATCAAGCATGTGGGCACCTTCGGCCTGTTCGCCGAGCGTCGCGCGGCGCTGGCCGAAGGATTCGACGATGCGCTGTTCGTGACCGCCGATGGCGACGTGAGTGAAGGCAGCACCTGGAACCTGGCCGTGCACGATGGTGAGCGGCTGCGCTGGCCACAGGCGCCGGCCCTGCGCGGTACGGCTGAGGCGCTGCTGAAGCGGCACTGGCCCGATGCGCAGTTGACGCGGCCGTTGGCGCTGGCTGAACTAGGCAGTGTGAAGGCCGCTTTTGCCTGCAACGCCAGCGGCCTGTGGGCGCTGGAGGCCATCGACGGACATGTCCTGCCCGGCTCGCAGGCGCTGGCTGAACAGGGCAGGGCGGTGCTGGCGGCGGTGGCCTGGCAGGGATTGGGGTCAGCCCCCTTTTGCGGCACAAAAGCGATCTGACCCCCCGGGGTTGGCCCGGCCGCGATCTGCCGCTATAATCGCCCGCTTACCTCGCCATCCTGGCGACTGGGCAATAGGAAAAACACCATGGTCAAGATCCGACTGACCCGCGGCGGCGCCAAGAAGCGTCCGTTCTACCACATCATCGTCACCGACGTGCGCAGCGCGCGCGACGGCCGCAACATCGAGCGCGTTGGCTTCTACAACCCGGTCGCCCAGGGCGCCGAGAAGCGCATCGAGCTGGACCTGGCCCGCGTTGACCATTGGGTCAAGAACGGCGCCCAGCCGACCGACAAGGTCCGCAACCTGATCAAGGAAGCGACCAAGTCCCAGGCCGCTGCGGCCTGATCCTGACGGGCCACGCTTCGGCGTGGCCCTCTTGGTTGAAGCAGATGAAAGATATCGAGCGCCGCATCCTGCTGGGCAGGGTTGTCGGCGCTTTTGGTGTGCGCGGCGAAATCAAGCTCGAGTCCTGGACCGAGCCTCGTTCCGCCATTTTCCGTTACCAGCCGTGGATCGTGCGCAGCCCGTCCGGCGTGGAAACCACGGTTGAGGGTGTACGCGGCCGCGACAGCGGCAAGCACCTGGTGGCCCGTTTTCCCGGGGTCGAGGATCGCGATGTGGTCGAAGCGATGCGCGGCACCGAGATCTACGTGGCCCGCAGTGCCTTGCCGCCGCCGAAGCCCGATGAATATTACTGGGTGGACCTGGAAGGCTTGGATGTGAAGACCACCGAGGGCGTCGCCCTGGGCCAGGTCTCGCACCTGTTCAGCACCGGCGCCAATGACGTGGTGGTGGTCCGGGGTGACCGCGAGCGGATGATTCCGTTCGTGCAGCCGGACTTCGTCAAATCGGTCGATTTCGAGGCCAACCTGATCGTGGTCGACTGGGACCCCGAGTTCTGAGTGCGAGCATGCGTTTCGACGTCATCACCCTGTTTCCCGAGTTCCTCGCCCAGTCCGCTGGACTGGGCGTGGTCGGGCGCGCGCAGGAGAAGGGACTGTTCAGCCTGCATGGCTGGAACCCCCGTGATTACGCCGAAGGCAACTACCGCCGGGTGGACGACCGTCCGTTCGGTGGTGGCCCGGGCATGGTGATGCTGATCGAGCCGCTGCAGGCCTGCCTGCAGGCGATCCGAGAGGCCGATCCAACCCCTGCGCGGGTGATCTACCTCAGTCCGCAGGGCGCGCCGTTGACCCAGGCCAAGGTGCGGGAACTGGCGGCGCTGCCGCGCATGGTCCTGCTCTGTGGCCGCTACGAGGGCATCGACGAGCGTTTCCTGGAGGCCAATGTCGACGAGGAAATCTCCCTCGGCGACTACGTGCTGTCCGGGGGCGAGCTGGGCGCGGCGGTGATCATCGACGCCGTGGCCCGCCTGCAGGACGGTGCCCTGAACGATGCGGAGTCGGCGGCGCAGGACAGCTTCGAGGGCGACCTCGGTCTGCTCGACTGCCCGCATTACAGCCAGCCGGCCCAGCACCCGCTGGGGGACGTGCCGGAGGTGCTGCGCTCGGGCAACCACGCGGCCATCGCCGCCTGGCGCCGCCAGCAGTCGCTGCTCCGGACCGCCCAGCGGCGCCCGGACCTGCTGGATGAACAGGCACTGGGCAAGGCCGACCGCAAACTGCTGGAGCAGGGCCGCCAGGCCCGGAACCAGAAGGCCAGCCCCTAGCGCAGGGCTGGCTTTATCGGCTATCATGGCCAATTCCCGCCAGCCCCGTTGGCGCGCGCAGTACCCAAAACAAACGTGCAGCACAGTCCGGTGACTGCATGAGCCCACGTTGTCGATACGACACGCCCACCCGAACAAGAATCGGTGTAACCCATGAGCAAGCTGAACAAGTCCATCGTCGCGGAATTCGAATCCGCCCAGATCACCCGTGAACTGCCGAAGTTCAGCCAGGGCGACACCGTTGTCGTCAACGTGAAGGTGAAGGAAGGCAGCCGCGAGCGCGTGCAGGCCTACGAAGGCGTCGTCATCGCCACCAAGAATGCCGGCCTGAACTCCTCGTTCACCGTCCGCAAGATCTCGCACGGCTACGGCGTCGAGCGCGTTTTCCAGACCCACAGCGCCATCATCGACTCGGTCGAAGTGAAGCGTCGTGGTAAGGTCCGCGCCGGCAAGCTGTACTACCTGCGTGGCCTGGAAGGCAAGGCTGCCCGCATCAAGGAAGACCTGGCTGCCGCTGCTGCCGCCAAGGCTGCCCGTCTGGCCGACAAGGCCTGATAAACAACTTCGGTTGTTGCCGCGACGGCCACCTTCGGGTGGCCGTTTGCGTTTCCGGCATCGCATCGGCCACGATCAGCTGATGAACGATATCAACCCGCGCTATCCCGCCGTGATCCAGTCGGCGCTGCGCTTTCTCGACGGCAAGGGGCTGGCGCGCGTGCAGTCGGCGCCGTTGCTGCACCGCCTGCTGTGGCGCGCGGGCATCGCGCTGCCACCACCGATCCTGGCTGGTTTTGGTACCAATGCGCTGGTGCAGGGCCTGTTGTTCGGGCTGTTCTGGACCGCGCTGATGTGGCTGATGCTGTGGCAGGGCAGCGAACGTCCGCTGGTGCTGTTGCTGGTGGCCGGCCTGTTGGCCGGAGCGCTGTTCGGCATGGTGATGGCGGCGCTGATGCGCTCGCTGCGCCGCCACCGCAAGCTGCCGGACTGGCGCCGGTTCCGGGCGCGGCAGGCCGATTGAGCCGATGGCGCACTGCGCCGTGACCACACGGCGGGCCCGCGCTAGGCTGCAGCTTCATCCCGATGGACGTATCGTGCGATGCCTGCCAAGCGAACCGCACCTTCCACTGCGCCCACGCTGCTGTCCGGTGGCAACCCGCAGATCGCCAAGGGCGAGGGCGATGCGCCGGTGCAGGCATACATCGCCGCCATGCCGGACTGGAAACGTGTGATCGGCGCGCGACTGGATGCATTGATCGAGCAGGCCGTACCTGGCGTGCACAAGGCGGTGAAGTGGAACTCGCCGATGTATGCGGTTGCGCCGGGCGAAGGGTGGTTTCTCAGCTTCCATTGCTTCACCCGCTACATCAAGGTGGCGTTCTTCCGCGGCGCGGCACTGGCGCCAGTGCCGCCGGAGCCGTCCAGGAGCGCCAATACGCGTTACCTGCACATCTTCGAAGATGCCCCGTTGGATGAAACGCAGTTCCGCGACTGGGTGCGCCAGGCCGCCGCGTTGCCCGGCGAGCGCATGTAACCCCGACGTTCCGATTCCCTTCCCGACGAGAGCCGCTGATGGTCACGCATGCACCGAATCCTGCCGATGCCGGAACACCGGCGGCTGAACTGATCGACGCGCGCATCGCCGAACTGGGTGACTGGCGCGGCGAAACGCTGGCACGCGTGCGCGCCTTGATCCATGAAGCCCTGCCCGACGTGCAGGAAACCTGGAAGTGGCGCGGCACGCCGGTGTGGGAGCAGGACGGCATCCTGTGCACCGGCGAAACCTACAGGCAGGCGGTGAAACTGACCTTCGCCCACGGCGCGGCGCTGCCGGACCCGAAGGGCCTGTTCAATGCCAGCCTGGACGGCAACACCCGGCGCGCGATCGATATCCATCAAGGCGCGATGCCGGATGCCGCTGCGTTCAAGGCGCTGCTGCGCGCGGCGGCGACGTTCAACGCGGCGAAGAAGAAGCGCTGACCGTCTTCTGTAGAGCCGAGCCCATGCTCGGCTGACAGGCCTGTGCGGACCAACGGTCCGCACCCACCTCAACGTGGCGGCGCTGGCTCCAGTGCGGCATCCGGGTCGGCCACCGGCGAGGGTGGGCAGGCGGGAATCTCCGAGGGCGTGGCCAGCGTTTCGGCATGCGAAGGCTTGCCCATCATCTTCGCCTTGCGCCAGCCACCCCAGCGGTAATACGCCAGCGACAGCAGCATCGACACCAGCGAGCTGACCGGGAAGCTCCACCAGATCGCATCGGCGCCCCAGTACGGCTGCAGCAGTTCGGCGAACGGCACGCGCACGCCCCACAGCGAGCCGGCCAGGATCAGCAACGGCGGAATCACCGCGCCGGTGGAGCGCACCACGCCGGAGATCACGAAGCTGACGCCGAAGAACAGGAACGAGCCGATCACTACGTGGTTGAGGTGGCGCGCGATCTCCAGCGCCTGGCTGGCCGGTGGCAGGAACAGCGCCAGCAGCTGGCGATCGAACACCACCAGCGGCAGGATCAACGCGCCGGTCAGCAGGAAGTTGAACAGCACGCCCTGGCGCGCGGTGCCGCGCACGCGGTCCCAGCGCTGCGCACCCACGTTCTGTGCGGCCATCGAAGAGCACGCTGCACCGATCGCCATCGCTGGCATCTGCAGGTAGTTCCACAGTTGCAGGGCAGCACCGTAGCCCGCGCCGGTGTCGGTCCCGTACTGGTTGACCATGGTCATCAGCAGGATCACCGACAGCGAGATCAGCACCATCTGCAGGCCCATCGGCACGCCCTTGACCACCAGCGCCTTGAGGATGGTCATGTCGAGCCTGAACAGGCGCATGTCGGCGCGGCCCAGCCACAGGGTGTGGCGCTTGTGCCGCATGTACAGCAGCAGGCCGGCCAGCGACAGCGTCTGTGCGACCAGCGTGGCCCAGGCCGAGCCGGCGATACCCAGCGCGGGGAACGGCCCCATGCCGAAGATCAGCACCGGGTTCAGCACGATGTCCAGTGCCACCGACACCATCAGGAAGCGGAACGGCGTACGCGAGTCACCGGCACCGCGCAGCGCGGCGGTGAGGAAGGCGAACGCGTACAGCGTCGGCATCGCCAGGAAGATGATCTGCAGGTAGGCCTCGGCCAATGGCAGCGAAGCGGCCGGCGTGCCCATCGCCGCCAGCAGCGGATGGGCCATGAACCAGCCGGCGAGGGCGATGATCACCGACAGGCCGATGAAGAAGGTGGCGCTGGTGCCGACCACGCGCCGCGCCTGCACGATGTCGCGCGCGCCGATCGCCTGGCCGATCAGGATGGTGGAGGCCATGCCGAAACCGAACACCGAGCCGATCAGGAAGAACATGATGTTGTTGGCGTTCGCGGTGGCGGTCAGTGCCGCCTCGCCGAGGAAGCGCCCGACCCAGACCGCGTTCACCGAACCGTTCAGCGACTGCGCGATGTTGCCCGCCAGGATCGGCAGGGAGAACAACAGGAGATTGCGCCCGATCGGGCCGGAGGTCAGGTCAAGCGGCGCTTTGGCCATGGAGTGGTGA
Organism: Stenotrophomonas maltophilia group sp. RNC7; assembly: GCF_030910085.1. Classification (NCBI taxonomy): domain Bacteria; kingdom Pseudomonadati; phylum Pseudomonadota; class Gammaproteobacteria; order Lysobacterales; family Lysobacteraceae; genus Stenotrophomonas; species Stenotrophomonas maltophilia group sp. RNC7. Next base: position 70,981 of record NZ_JAVFVN010000993.1, read on the forward strand.
TCGAATCCCGGGAGGCGCACACTAGCACCAAGCCGGTTCGCGGGATGTGGCAATGCATCAACGACTGCAGGTGGAGCGGAGGTTGGCGCTGGCCTTGATCAGCGCTGTATTGGCCGCATGTTCGATGGACGACCGGCTGGGTGATACCCAGATCCGGCCAACCGACCGTCCCGAGTGCCTGGTCGGCAGCCAGCGCCAGGACCTGGCCTCCGGGGTGCGGCCATTGATCGGCGGCACAGGCTGCCGCGCCGACCCGGACAACCCGCGTCCCCTCAACAAGCCACTGGAGTAGCCTGCCCCCATGCCCGAGCTTTCCCCGCTGTCACCCAGTGTCCGCCTGGACATCTGGTTGTGGGCGGCCCGTTTCTTCAAGACCCGCAGCCTGGCCAAGCAGGCGATCGAGACCGGCAAGGTCAGCGTTGCCGGGCAGCGTCCGAAATCCTCACGCGCGGTGCGCGTGGGCGAGCAGCTTCAGGTCGACCGTGGTGAAGAGCATTTCGAGGTCCAGGTGCTCGGCTTGAGCGATCAGCGTGGGCCCGCAGCGACGGCGCAGCAGCTGTATGCCGAGAGCGAGGCCTCCAAGGCGCGTCGTGCCGAACAGCGTGCGCTGCGCATCGCCGCGCGCGATGGGTTCCAGCCGCCGGAGCACAAGCCGGATAAGCGCGCACGCCGGTTGATCCGCGCGCTGGGGGACATCGACGCGCTGTGACGCAGCCCCGGCGTTCGCCGGCGACATCACCTTCCGGGATACGCCGCAGCGCGGTGGCAACGGCTTCAACGAGAGTTCGCCGGACCGTGCCTGCGTCCAGGCGCTGCGGGACGCCAGCCGAAATGGCGTACCTGCTGTGGAGAGCATGCGAACCGACGCTTCGCACCCGGTGAAGCGCGCCGGTAGCGCCGGGCCATGCCCGGCGACTACCCCGATCGCCTCAACCGTGCAGGTCGTAGCGGTCCAGTTCCATCACCCGCGTCCAGGCGGCGATGAAATCCTGCACGAACTTCTTCTCGCCATCGGCGCTGGCATAGACCTCGGCCAATGCGCGCAGCACCGCGTTTGAGCCGAACACCAGGTCGGCGCGGGTACCGGTCCAGCGCACAGCGCCGTCGGTGCGGCCACGGCCTTCGTAGCTTTCGCGGCCGGTGGCCTTCCACTGCGTACCCATGTCCAGCAGGTTGACGAAGAAGTCGTTGCTGAGCGTGCCTGGGCGCGTGGTGAACACGCCGTGCTTGCCACCATCGGCATTGGCACCGAGCACGCGCAGGCCGCCGACCAGCACGGTCATCTCCGGCGCGGTCAGCGTAAGCAGCTGCGCCTTGTCGATCAGCAGCGCCTCCCCGGGCACGCTGTAGGCGCCCTTCAGGTAATTGCGGAAGCCATCGGCGACCGGCTCGAGCACCGCGAACGATTCGACGTCGGTCTGTTCCTGGCTGGCATCGGTGCGGCCCGGGGTGAACGGCACGCTGACCTCATGGCCACCGGCCTTGGCCGCCTGCTCGACACCTACGCCACCGGCCAGCACGATCAGGTCGGCCAGTGACACGTGCTTGCCGCCGGCATTGAAGCTGGCCTGCACCTTTTCCAGCGCGGCCAGCACCTTGGCCAGCTGCTGCGGCTGGTTCACCTCCCAGTCCTTCTGCGGCGCCAGGCGGATGCGCGCACCGTTGGCGCCGCCGCGCTTGTCCGAACCACGGAAGGTCGAAGCCGACGCCCATGCGGTGGACACCAGCTCGGCGACGCTCAGGCCCGCTGCGGCGATCTGCTGCTTCAGCGCGGCGATGTCCCTGGCGTCGATCAGCGGGTGCTGTGCTTCCGGCAGCGGGTCCTGCCAGATGAACTGTTCGGCCGGAATTTCCGGGCCGAGGTAACGTGCGCGCGGGCCCATGTCGCGGTGGGTCAGCTTGAACCAGGCGCGGGCGAAGGCATCGGCGAAGGCCTGGGGCTCGGCGAGGAACCGGCGCGAGATCTTTTCGTAGGCCGGATCCATGCGCAGCGACAGGTCGGTGGTGAGCATGGTGGGGCGGTGCTTCTTCGACGGGTCGTGCGCGTCGGGAATCACCGCTTCGGCGTTCTTGGCCACCCACTGGTGGGCACCGGCCGGGCTCTTGCTCAGCTCCCATTCGTTGCCGAACAGGATTTCGAAGAAATCGTGGCTCCACTGCGCCGGGGTGCGCGTCCAGGTCACTTCCAGGCCGCTGGTGATGGCGTCGCCGCCCTTGCCGCTGCGGAAGCTGCTGGCCCAGCCCAGGCCCTGGTTTTCCAGCCCGGCGGCTTCCGGTTCCTTGCCGACGTTGTCGGCCGGGCCGGCACCGTGGGTTTTGCCGAAGCTGTGGCCGCCGGCGATAAGCGCGACGGTTTCCTCGTCGTCCATGGCCATGCGGCCGAACGTATCGCGGATGTCATGCGCGGCCAGCACCGGATCCGGGTTGCCATCCGGCCCCTCCGGATTGACGTAGATCAGGCCCATCTGCACTGCGGCCAGCGGGTTTTCCAGCGTGCGCGAGTGCACGTCGCCGTCGGCATCGTCATCGGATACGAGCACGCCATGGTTCTCTTCAACGCCTTCCGAGCCATGCTTGTAGCGCACGTCACCGCCCAGCCAGGTGGTCTCGCGGCCCCAGTACACATCCTGGTCCGGCTCCCAGGTATCGGGGCGGCCGCCGGCAAAGCCCAGGGTCTTGAACCCCATCGATTCCAGAGCGACGTTACCGGTGAGGATGAGCAGGTCGGCCCAGGAAATGGCCTGGCCGTACTTCTGCTTGATCGGCCACAGCAGGCGCCGGGCCTTGTCCAGGCTGACATTGTCCGGCCAGCTGTTGAGCGGTGCGAAGCGCTGCTGGCCACGACCGCCGCCGCCGCGGCCGTCGCCGATGCGATAGGTGCCGGCACTGTGCCAGGCCATGCGGATGAACAGGCCACCGTAGTGCCCGAAGTCGGCCGGCCACCAGTCCTGCGAATCGGTCATCAGCGCCTTCAGGTCCGCCTTCAGCGCGGCGTAGTCCAGCCCCTTGAAGGCCTTGGCGTAATCGAAGCCGGCATCGAGCGGATTGGAGCGCGCCGAATGCTGGTTGAGCAGGTCCACGCGCAACTGGTTCGGCCACCAGTCGCGGTTGGTCGTCGCGTCGCCGACGACGGCATGGTTGAACGGGCACTTCGCTTCGCTTTTCATGGGTCTCTACCTGTGGACTGGCGAAAGGTGGAATCGGGGGAGGCCTGACCACGATAGGTGGCGCCTACCAATGGGTAAATTCGATTGATTCAACCGATGCGATAGTGGCGAACTATGGAGCCGTCCGACTAGGACGGTCGTGTCCGATCAACGCTTCAGCAGGCCCGCGCCCAGCTTCATCAAGTCACTGGCTCCGAACTGGCCGTCGCCGTCCTGGTCCAGGACGCCGCCGAGCAGGTTGCCGATGCCGCCGGACTGCTGCGTTTCCTGGCCCAATGCCTGGCTCAGCTGGCCTGCGTTGCCACCCTGGGCGAAGCGCTGGGCCAGGAAGGACATGACGATGGGGGCGAGGATTGCCAGCAGCTTGCCCGAAGTGCCGCTGTCGAGACCGGTCTTCTGCCCGAGCAGTTGTGCCGCCTGCGGTTGCTGGCCACCGAACACGTGGCCGAGGATGCCGGCGCCATCGGTGGCGCCGCTGCCGCCCCCGCCCATCACCGCGCCCAGGATCCCGCTCAGGTCGAAACCGCCGCCACCGCTGTGGTCGCGCTGCAACGCGTTGAGCAGCGACTGCGCGCCCTGCGGCTCACTGGCGTTCTGCCCCATCGCGCCAAGCAGCAGGGGCAGGGCGCTGCCGACGGCCTGGGCGGTCTGGCTGCTGTCCAGGCCGAGTTGCTGGGACACCTGCTGCAGGCCCTGGCCCTGCTGCAGCTGCTGGAAGAGGGATGCAGCGAGCGATTCGGTGTTCATGGCAGTCTCTGTTCTGTGAAGGAAGGACGGCCCGAGCATAACGCTGCGTGCACTACGGGAATGCGAAGGCAGCCGAGCATGGGCCCGGCTCTACAGACAGAGCGCCACGGGGTCGTTGTGGAGCCGAGCATGGGCTCGGCTCTACAGGCAGGGCGTGAGTTGTAGAGCCGAGCCCGCGCTCGGCCCAGGCCTGCCAGCGGGCGCGGTTACAGCAGCGTCTTCAACCGGTACAGCGCCTCAAGCGCCTGCTTCGGCGTCAACTCGTCCGGGTCGATCGCCGCCAGCGCTTCCTGCGCCTTGCTGGACGGCGCGCTGAACAGGCCGAACTGCTGCGGTGCATCCAGTGCCTGCGGTGCCAGTTCGGCCGCGTGGCTTTCACCGCCGCGCTGTTCCAGCTCGGCCAGGCGGCGACGCGCCTGCGCCACAGTAGCCCGCGGCAGGCCGGCCAGTGCCGCCACCTGCAGGCCGAAGCTGCGGTTGGCCGGGCCATCCTTCACCGCGTGCATGAACACCAGCCCCTCACCGTGCTCGACGGCGTCCAGGTGCACGTTGGCGATGCCACTGCGGCCGCCCTCATGCTGTTCGTCGGCCAGCGCGGTCAGTTCGAAGTAATGGGTGGCGAACAGCGTGTAGCAGCGATTCTGGTGGGCCAGGTGGCGGGCCACCGCGTCCGCCAGCGCCAGGCCGTCGTAGGTGGAGGTGCCACGGCCGATCTCGTCCATCAGCACCAGCGAATGGGCGGTGGCGTGATGCAGGATGTAGCTGGTCTCGGCCATCTCGACCATGAAGGTCGACTGCCCGCGGGCGAGGTCGTCACCGGCGCCGATGCGGGTCAGGATGCGGTCGATCGGGCCGATCACAGCGCGGCTGGCCGGCACGAAACTGCCGATATGGGCCAGCAGCACGATCAGCGCGTTCTGCCGCATGTAGGTCGATTTACCGCCCATGTTCGGGCCGGTGATGACCAGCATGCGACGGTCGGGATGCAGGTCCAGGTCGTTCGGTTCGAACGGCTGCTCACGCACCGCTTCGACCACCGGGTGGCGGCCACGCTCGATCTTCAGGCACGGTGCCGTTTCCAGCTCCGGGCGCGACCAGTCCAGTGCCTGCGCGCGCTCGGCGAAGGCGGCCAGCACGTCCAGTTCGCTCAGCGCAGCGGCGCACTGCTTCAACGGTTCCAGCTGTTCGCCGAGGGTGTCCAGCAGCTGCTCGTACAGGTATTTCTCTCGCGACAACGAACGGTCGCGCGCGGACAGCACCTTGTCTTCGAACGCCTTCAGTTCTTCGGTGATGTAGCGCTCGGCATTGGTCAGCGTCTGGCGGCGGGTGTAGTGCACGGGCGCACGGTCGGACTGGCCCTTGCTGATCTCGATGTAGTAGCCGTGCACGCGGTTGTAGCCCACCTTCAGGGTGGGAATGCCGCTGCTTTCGCGTTCGCGCTGTTCCAGGTCCACCAGGAACTGGTCGGCATGGGTGGACAGGCGGCGCAGCTCGTCCAGCTCTTCATCGAAGCCGTCAGCCAGCACGCCGCCGTCGCTCAGTTTCAGCGGTGGCATCTCGGCGATGGCGCTGGCCAGCAGCTGCGCGCACGCGTCATGCTCGCCCAGCGCGGCGTGCAGGGCCTGCAGGCGCGGCGAATCCAGCGGCGCCAGCACCTCGCGCACGGCGGGCAGCATGCCCAGGCCATCGCGCAGGGTGGAGAAATCGCGCGGGCGCGCCGAACGCAGCGCGACGCGGGTGAGGATGCGTTCCAGGTCGCCCAGGCGGCGGAACTGTTCGCGGATATCGGCGTCGCTGCCGCGGTCGATCAGGGTTTCCACCGCATGGTGACGCTGTACCAGGACCTCGCGCAGGCGCAGCGGGCGGTGCAGCCAGCGCCGCAGCAGGCGGCCGCCCATCGGCGTCACCGTGCTGTCGAGCACGCCCAGCAGGGTATTACGGGTATCGCCGTCGACGCGCGTGTCCAGTTCCAGGTGGCGGCGGGTGGCGGCGTTCATCGCGATCGCCTCGCCAGCGGTTTCCATCGCGATCGAGGTCAGGTGCGGCAGCCGCTGCTTCTGGGTTTCCTCGACATAGCCGAGCAGGGCACCTGCGGCAGCGGTCGCGCGCGGCTTGTCATCGATGCCGAAGCCGCTCAGGTCATGCAGCTTGAAGAAGGCCAGCAGCTGGCGGCGGCCACTGTCGGCGTCGAACAACCAGGGGGCGCGACGGCGCATGCCGGTGCGCTGGCGCAGGAATTCCGGCCAGTTCTCTTCGTCGGGCACCAGCAGCTCGGCCGGCTCCAGTCGGGCGAGTTCGGCTTCCAGGGCGTCGTCGGTTTCCACTTCGTTGACCAGGAAGCGGCCACCGGCCAGGTCGGCCCAGGCCAGGCCGTAGCCCTGCTTCGTGCGCGACAGCGCCATCAGCAGGGTGTCACGGCGCTCGTCCAGCAGCGCTTCGTCGGTGACGGTGCCGGGGGTGACGATGCGCACCACCTTGCGTTCGACCAGGCCCTTGGCCAGCGCCGGGTCACCGATCTGCTCGCAGATCGCCACTGACTCGCCCAGCGCCACCAGCCGTGCCAGGTAGCCCTCGTAGGCGTGCACCGGCACGCCGGCCATCGGAATCGGCGCTCCGCCGGAGCTGCCACGCTGGGTCAGGGTGATGTCGAGCAGGCGCGCGGCCTTGCGCGCATCGTCGTAGAACAGCTCGTAGAAGTCGCCCATGCGGAAGAACAGCAGCAGGTCCGGGTACTCGGACTTGGCTGCGAAGAATTGCTTCATCAGCGGGGTATGTTCGGCGGACTTGTCTTTGGACATGGGACTCGTGGATCAGGGCGTCCGGCCGCGCCGGGCGGCAGCGGCAGCGGAGCGGGTACAGGGCCGTCCATGGTAACTGCTGGGGCCGGTGGGCGCCGCTGCGGTTGGTGGGCATTGCCCGTGCGGGGCACACAGTCAGGCCGGAACCAGGGTGATCTGCCGGTGGCTTGCGAAGATCTCCATTACGATCTCGAAGTAGGTCTGGCCCTGGCCACGTTGCAGGGCGTCCAGCTTGAGCGCAATGGTCCGCGTATTGAACGTGCCCGGGGCTTCCAGCTTGGACTGCAGCCACTGACATGTGGTAGTTCGTCCCAGTGCGGCGCGGCTGTGCTCGATATCACCCCAGATCACCGTGGCCCGGTCGTGGCCGGCCAACACCCCATAGCCGCCATGCAGCAGGTCATCCAGGGCATCCAGGCTTGGCCCGAGCTGCCAGTTCCCGCCGGCCATGAACACGCGATTGATCTCCGCGTACAGGCTGGGGATGTCATTGATGGCGGCGCCTTCAATCTGTAGGACGATGGTCATGCGGCGACTGTAGCGTCAGCAGGCGGAAGCTGGCGTGCTGTAGGACCAGGGTTCGCGCCATGGCCCGAACGCGCAGCGTCCTGGGCGTTTGCGGTGTGTTGCCCCGCAGTCGACTGAATTTGCAATCTTTCCTATAGAAGTTCCTGAGGCGGCCGATACCCTTTGCGCCTTTCTGCGCTTCGCGTAGCGGCGTGCTGTCGCCTGTGCGTCGGCAGACCCGAATCAAGCCGGCACGTCGATGCCTTGTCCTTTTCCGGACAGAGCGCCTGACGGCCTGCATCAATATCAGGAAAACACTGTGCGGTCAGGGAAGAAGCAGGCACGACAGGCGTGCCGTGGTGGTGGGTGGGTGGTGTTGCTTGGCATGACCTTCGGTGTTGCCGCCCAGCAGGCCGGTGATCCAGCCGCGCAGGAACTGCTGAGGCAACAGGAACGCGAACGCGTGCTGCGCGAGCAGCAGGAACAACGCCCCGACGTCCGCCTGGAGCGGAACGCGCAGAAGGAGGGCGACCGCCTGCCGGCGCAGGAGCACCCCTGCGTGCGCATCGATCGCATCGTGTTGGAAGGCGAGGACAGCCAGCGCTTCGGCTGGGCACTGGCGGCCGCCGACCCGGCGGACGATCCGGCCACAGGCCGTTGCCTGGGGACCGAAGGCATCAACGTGGTGATGAAGCGCGTGCAGAACGCGATCATCGCCCGCGGCTATGTCACCACGCGGGTGCTGTCGGCACCGCAGGACCTCAACCAGGGCACGCTGACGTTGTCGGTGGTGCCAGGCCGGTTCCGCGAGGCCGTGTTCTCCGACCCGCAGGGACGGCATCCGGTCCTCGCCAATGCACTGCCGATCCGCAGCGGCGGCCTGCTCAACCTGCGTGACATCGAGCAGGGGCTGGAGAACCTGCAGCGCGTGCCCACCGTGAGCGCCGACATCAAGATCGCGCCGGCCGACGGCGAGGGCGCGGCGCCGGGCCAGAGCGACCTGCAGATCGACTGGACGCAGCGTTCACCGGTACGCGCCAGCGTCACCCTGGACGATGCCGGCAGCCGTGGCACCGGCAAGCTGCAGGCCAATGCCACGCTGTCATTGGACAATCCGCTGGGCCTGAACGAGCTGTTCTACATCAGCGCCGGCCGTGGCGTGTTCAATGGCCGAGGCAAGGACACCAACAGCTGGACCGCGCACTACGACGTGCCCTACGGGTATTGGCTGTTCGGTGCCACCGCCAGCGCTTACGACTACAGCCAGAACGTGGTTGGTGCCTTTGAACGCTATGACTACAGCGGCCGCAGCCAAAACGCCGAAGCGCGGGTAGACCGGCTGTTGCTGCGCAATGCCAAGGTCAAGTTCAGCGCCTACGCGCGCGGCTGGCAGCGAGAGTCGAAGAACTACATCGACGATACCGAGATCGAAGTACAGCGTCGCCGCACCGCGGGCTGGGAACTGGGCCTGACCCACAAGCAGTTCATCGGCAACGCCACGCTCGATGCCAGCGTGGCCTACCGGCGTGGCACGGGGGCCTTCCACGCCTTGCGCTCGCCAGAAGAGATGGCGCAGCAGTGGGATCCGACGCTGCCGCTGGAAGGGACCTCGCGGATGAAGCTGATCACCGCCGACGCGCAGTTCAGCGTGCCGTTCCAGCTGGGCAGGCAGCGCCTGCGCTACACCGCCGCATGGCGGGCACAGTGGAACCGCACGCCGCTCTCGCCACAGGACCGCTTCGCCATCGGCGGCCGCTATACCGTGCGCGGTTTCGATGGTGAAAGCTCGCTCAGCGGTGAGCGCGGCTGGTCGCTGCGCAACGATCTTTCGCTGGGCATCGGCGGTGGCCAGGAGTTCTACGTCGCCGCCGACTACGGCCGCATCGGCGGCCCATCCGCGCAGTGGCAGTCCGGCCGTGACCTGGCGGGCATGGCGCTGGGCCTGCGCGGCGGCTGGCAGCAGCTTTCCTGGGATGGCTTCGTGGGTTCGGCACTGCACAAGCCCGCCCATTTCCCCACCGACTACACCACATTCGGCTTCAGCCTGGCCTGGCGCTACTGATCTGCCACAAGGACACGTGACATGAACACTATCTATCGTCTGGTTTTCAACCGCGCGCTGCGCGTCTGGCAGGTGGCGTCGGAGCTGGTGAAGGGGGGCGGTGGCCTGGTCGGCCATGTGCCGGGCCGGCAGAGCGCCGCGCTGTCGCCCCTGGGCTTCGCACTGATGTGCTCACTGGGCTGGGTCAGCCTGGTACCCCCTGCGCTGGCGCAATCCGATGCGCGCATCATTTCCGACCCCAATGCGCCGGGCCGTGAACGGCCGACGATGGTGACGGCCCCCAATGGCGTGCCGATGGTGAACATCACCACGCCGTCGGCGGCGGGTGTGTCGCGCAACCGCTATTCGCAGTTCGATGTCGGACGCGAGGGCGTCATCCTCAACAACGCCCGCGGCCAGGTGCAGACGCAGCTGGGTGGCTGGGTGCAGGGCAATCCGTGGCTTGCCACCGGCAGTGCGCGGGTCATCCTCAATGAAGTGAACGGTCCGGCCAGCCGGCTCAACGGCTACGTGGAAGTGGCCGGGCAGCGCGCCGAGGTGATCATTGCCAACCCGGCCGGCATCCAGGTCAACGGCGGCGGCTTCCTCAACGCCAGCCGCGTGACCCTGACCACCGGCACGCCGATGTTCACGGGTGCAGGCGCACTTGAGGGATATCGCGTCACAGGGGGCGCGATCCAGATCGATGGTCAGGGCCTGGACACCAGCCGCGCCGACTACACCGACCTGATCACCCGTTCGTTGCAGGTCAACGCCGGCATCTGGGCCAACCAGCTGCAGGCGACGCTGGGCAACAACGTGGTCAGTGCCGACCACAGTCAGGCCAGCGCGACCGCGGCCAGCGGCGAGGCACCGGCCTTCGCGCTGGACGTTGGCGCGCTGGGCGGCATGTTCGCCAACAAGATCTGGCTGGTCGGCAACGAGCACGGCGTGGGCGTGCGCAATGCCGGCAGCATTGGCGCACAGGCCGGCGAGCTGGTGGTGACGGTGGATGGCCGGCTGGAAAACACCGGCGCCCTGCAGTCGCGGCAGAACGTGCGCGTGCAGGCCAGTGGCGATCTTGCCAATGGCGGCACCATCGCGGCCACGCGCGAAGTTGCGATCACCGCCGGTGGCACGCTGGACAACAGCGGCGGCACGCTCAATGCACAGCGCCTGCAGGTGGAGGCGCACGGGTTGCGCAACCATGGCGGCGCCATTGAACAGACCGGCGCGCAAGCGCTGGCGCTCAAGGCCGACGCAGCCAGCAACCGTAGCAATGGCCTGTTGGGTGCACTGGATGCCGTAGCGTCAGGTGGTAACGGGAGCAGCGTTGGCAGCGGCACGTCGCCCGGCAATGGCGGTGGAACACCCGGAACCGGCACGCCGGGAACGCCGGGAACCGGAGGCGGCAATGGCGGCTCGGCGGGCACGCCGACGTCGCCGGAGCTGCCCCTGGCCGAGGGCCTGATCGCCATCGCCGGTACGCTGGACAACGACGGCGGCAGCATCAGCAACGGCGGCGCGGTGTCACTGGCCGCACGCAACGGTCTCGACAACAGCGGCGGTCGCCTGGGCGTGAGCGCGCTGCAGGCCGGGGGGGAGCTGCGCAATGACGGCGGCATGCTGCAGGTGCATGGCGATGCCGCGTTGCAGGTGGGCCTGTTGTCGAACCAGAAGGGTGCGCTGAGCGTGGCCGGCGACCTGTGGCTGGATGCGCAGTCGCTCGACAACCGCGGGGGTGAACTGCGGCACGCCGGCAAGGCGGCATCGTCGTGGACGGTGCAGGGCCTGTTCAACAACGACGGTGGTCTGCTGGCCACCAATGCCACGCAGCTGGCCTTGCGTGCAGGCCAGGTCGGCAATGCCGGTGGCCGCATCGAACATGCCGGTGGCGATGGTCTCGCGTTGGTTACGGGCGACTGGGCCGGCAGTGGTGGGCGACTCAGTACCCTGGGCCGCCTGCAATGGTCGGCCGGCAACGCCGATCTGCGCAGCGGTTCGCTCAGTGCGGCCGGGTTCGACATCCTGGCCGCGACGCTGGACAACCGGGGCGGCAGCCTGCTGTCGCTGGGTAGCGGGGCCAGTTCGGTGAAGGCCACGACGCTGGACAACCGTGCCCGCGGCACGCTGGCCGGCAACGGCGATCTGGCACTGGTCGCGACCACGCTGGACAACAGCAACGGCCTGGTTCAGCAGGCTGGCACCGGCACCCTGAGCGTGCAGGCCGATACGTTGCGTGGCAGCGAAGGGCGCCTGCTCAGCAACGGCGCGCTGGTGCTGTCCGGCGGCGAGCTGGACGTGAGTGGCGGTACGACATCGGCGCAGAGTGTGCAGATCCACGCCGGGGCACTGCGCAACCGCCAGGGCCAGATCGTTTCGCAGGGTGTCTCGGCGCTGGCGCTGGACGTGCGCGATGCGCTCGACAACCAGGGCGGCCAGATCGTCGGTAACGGCGGCCTGCGCATCGCCGCCGGTCGCATCGACAACCAGAAGGGCACGCTGCAGTCGGCCGGCACGCAAGGTCTGGTGCTGACGGTACGCGACTCCCTGGACAACACGGGCGGCGCGATATCCGGCAATGGCCAGGTGCAGCTGCAGGCCGACAGCCTGGTCAACCAGGGCGGCAAGGTACTGGCCGCAGGCAGCGCTGCATTGCAGGTGCTGGCCCGCGAGCTGCTGGACAACAGCAACGGTGGCCGCGTGGCCGGTACCGGTGATCTGCGGCTGCAGGCGGCAAGCCTGGACAACCGCAGCGGTGCAATCGAACACGCCGGCGGCGGTACGTTGCAGATCCGCGCCGACAGCCTGCAGGGTGCGGGCGGCCGCATCCTCAGCCAGTCGGCGCTGGAACTTGAGGGCGGCGACCTGCTGCTGGGGGCCGGCAGCACTACCCAGGCAGAGCGCATTGCCATCGATGCGCAGCGCTTGGACAACACTGGCGGCAACCTCAGCGCGACCGGCAGCGACGCGCTGCGGCTGCACGTGGCGCAGGGCGTGGACAACAGTGGCGGCACGATCGCCGGCAATGGGGCACTGGATGTGCAGGCTGGTGAACTGATCAACCGCACGGGCACGCTCAGCGGCGCCGGAACGGCTGACAGCACGCTGCAGATCGTCGCTGCGCTGGACAACCACGAAGGCACGATCGCCAGCAATGCCAATCGCCTGACGGTCACTTCCGCACGGCTGGACAACAGTGGCGGCAGCATCCGCCAGGCCGGCAACCAGGGCCTGGACATCACCACCGGCCGCCTGGACGGCAGCAAGGGCACGCTGGTCTCCTCGGCCACGCTGACCCTGCGTGCTGGCGACGTGGATCATCGTGACGCGACGCTGGGCGCCGATCGTCTCGACCTTGAGGCCACTACGCTCGACAACGCCGGTGGCCGCATCATCGCCAGCGGCGAAGGCGCCAGTCGCATCAAGGCCACGACGCTGGGCAATGCCGGTGGCACGCTGGCCAGCAATGGCGACCTGGCCCTGCTGGCACAGGCGCTGGACAACCGTGCAGGCAGGATCCAGCACGCGGGGAGCGGCCAGCTGCAGGTCTCGGCGAAGACCCTGCTGGGCAACGGCGGCAGCGTGCTCAGCAATGGCAGCTTCGCGCTGGACGGCGCCAACCTCGATCTGACCGCGGCAACCACCTCGGCGCGCCGCGTCGACATCAGCGCCGATACCCTGACCACCGCCGGTGGCACGCTCACCGCAACCGGTGAAGACGCGCTGCGCCTGCGCGTACAGGGTGTGCTGGACAATCGCGGTGGATCGCTGGCCAGCAATGGCGCGCTGGCTGTCACCGCGCAGCAGCTGATCAATGCACAGGGCACGCTGCAGGGTGCAGGCGCGGGTCACTCCACGCTGGCGATCGGCCAGGCGCTGGACAACCAGAAGGGCCGCATCCTGCTCGGCGGTGCCGGCACGGTCACCGCGGCCAGCCTCGGCAACCAGGGCGGCACCGTGCATGCGGGCGGCAGCGCGCTGGTGCTGGGCGTTGACGGTCGCCTCGACAATGGCGAGCAGGGCCTGCTGTCCAGCACCGGCACGATGACCCTCGGCGCCGGCAGTCTCGACAACCGCCACGGCACCCTGGTCGCTGGCCAGGACCTGGCGGTGACCACGGCGGCAGGCGTGGACAACAGCGACGGCGCGATGCAGGCCGGCGAACGGCTGCAGTTGCAGGGCAACGGCCTGCTCAACCAGCGCGGCACGCTGCTGGGCGGCCAGCTGGACATCGATACCCGCGGCCAGCGGCTGGACAACCGCGCCGGCACGCTGGGCACGCAGAAGGGCGCGCTGAGCGTTCGCAGTGGCGCGATGGACAACCAGGGCGGTCGCGTGCAGTCGGCGGCCGACCTGGCCATCAACACGGCCGGGCAGGACATCGACAACCGCACCACCGCCGGCAGCGGTGGATTGCTGGCGGCCGGGAAGCTGCAGCTGGATGGTGGCGTGCTGGACAACCGTGGCGGCGCAGTCAATGCACAAGGCGATGCGCGCTTGCTGCTGGCCCGCGTCGACAACAGTTCCGGTGGAACACTTGCCAGCACCGCGAAACTGTCGCTGCAGGCGGCGAGCCTGGCCAATGCCAGTGGTCGCGTGCAGGCCGGGCGCAACCTCGACCTGACCCTGGGCGGGCACCTGGACAACGCCGACGGCGCGATCGCGGCCGGCCAGCTGCTGACCCTCACGGCCGCCAGCGTGGACAACCGCAACACCCGTGGCGGCGACGGCACGCGTGGCCTGCAGGCGGGCCAGCTGCAGTTCGGTGCACAGTGGCTGGACAACAGCCAAGGCCAGATCGTCACCGATGGCGGTGCGCGGCTGCAGATCAACGGCCAGCTGCAGAACACCGGCGGCGTGATCAGCACCGGCGGCAACCTGGACAGCCAGGCGGACAACGTCGGCAACAGCGGCGGCCTGCTGCGCGCCGATGGCAGCCAGACCCTGGTCGCACGTGCGCTCAGCGAAGACGGCCAGGTGCATGCGCAGCGGGACCTCGGCCTCACCCTGCAGCAGGGCATGCGCCATCGTGGCGAATGGATCGCCAACGGTACGCTGTCGCTGAACCTGTCCGGCGACCTCGACAACCAGGGTGTGGTGCGCGGTGGCAACCTCGACCTCAACGCCCAGAACATCACCAATGCCGCGTCAGGCGAGATCTCCAGCCAGGGCACGACCCACCTCAACGCCCGTGGACAGCTGACCAACCGCGGCCTGATCGATGGCGCGTTGACCCACCTGGAGGCCGGCGAAATCGATAATCTCGGCACCGGGCGCATCTACGGTGATCGCGTGGCGATCTCCACCGGCGTGCTGAAGAACCGCGCCGAAGAGGCCGGTGGTGCCACCCGCGTCGGCACCGTGGCTGCACGCGAGCGCCTGGACCTGGGCGTGCGCGAGCTGCAGAACACCGGCAAGGGCCTGATCTACAGCGGCGGTGATGCTGCCATTGGCGGCACGCTGAGTGCCGATCGCATCGCCAGCGGCATTGCCGGGCGGATCGACAACATCAGCTCGGTCATCGATGTCACCGGCAACCTGTCCATCGATGCGCAGGTGGTCAACAACATCCGCGAGAACGTGGTCATCACACAGACCACCACCTTGAACGCTCCGGTGCGCATGGAGCGACCCGCCTGGTGGCGCAACGGCAAGAATGGCACCGAGGACATTCGCAGCACCAGCCATTATTCCGCGCACGAGGTGTACTACCTCGACCCAGCCGATATCCTCGAAGACACGCCGCACATCACGCCGGATGGCTTCACCGTGCACCGTGCGGTGGTACGACTGACCGCGCAGACCAGTGCCTACTTCTTCGGGCGCGGTGGGCTGTATGCCGCGCTGGGTGAGCGTGCGCGGCTGAACGTGCAGGACGGCACGGTGGTGATGTACTACGTCGGCCGCCAGGACAACCAGGTCAATCCGGACCAGGTTGCCGCTGGTGCCGACGATCCGTTTGCCGAGCTGGCCACCCTGCATCCCGATTCGCCGCCATTCCGCTACGTCGATGACAAACTCACCTACTCGTCAGCGTATGGCACCTGTACGACCAACTGCGTGCAGTTGTGGACCTACAAGGACTACGATCCCGACCGCATTCTGACCAGCCCACAGTTTGCGGGCGGCAACTCCACCAGTGCCAACGAGCAGTATCGCCTGGCCACGCGCACCGTGACCGAAGATGTGTTGCAGCCGAGCGTCGGTGCCGATGCGGTCATCCGGTCAGGCGGTGCGATGCGCATCCGCAGCGATGACCTGCGCAACCACTACGGCAGCATTGCCGCCGGCGGCGATCTGGACATCATCGGCCTGACCGGCGCGGCAAAGGTGGAGAACCTGGCGGCCACGCTGTATCGCACGCACCAGTTCTCCAACGTCAGCCACACCTTCGGCGGGGATGTGATGACCTGGAGTGCTCCGGCCATTTCCGAGGTGACCGGTAAGATTGGCGGCAGCATTGTCAGCGGCGGCTCGTTGAGCATCGACGTCGGTGACCTGAGCAACCTCAACCAGGGACGGAACGCGCCGAACGTGCAGAACGGTTCGGCCATGGCCAACCTCAACGTGCAGGGGCCCACGGCGCTGCCGGATGGGCCGGGTCATGGCGGTGCGCAGGGGCCGGGCCAGTCCGCCGGCACCGGTGCCGAACGCGCGCTGGCACAGGCGGCCGATGGTGCCAGTACCCAGCAAGGGAGCAGCGTCGGCGGCGTGAGCGGCAACACCGGTACGTCCGGGCCGCGCGTGGTCGCAGCCAGTGGAGGATCGCCGGATCGCATCGCGATGGGTGCACCGGACACGCGCGCGCCGAGCGCCAGCCTGTTCAACGTCAATCCCAACGGCGGCCACTATCTGGTCGAGACCGATCCGCGCTTCACCGACCACAAGACCTGGCTGAGTTCGGACCACCTGCTGGGCCAGATGGGCTACTCGCCCGATACCGTGCAGAAGCGGCTGGGTGATGGGTACTACGAGCAGAAGCTGGTGCGCGAGCAGATCGGCCAGCTGACCGGTCGCCGCTTCCTCGACGGCTACGCCAGTGACGAGGCGCGGTACCGCGCGCTGCTGGAGGCCGGTGCCACGGTCGCCAGCGAATGGGGCCTTCGCCCCGGCGTGGCGCTGACCGAAGCGCAGATGGCACAGCTGACCAGCGACATCGTCTGGCTGGTCGAGCAGACCGTCACCCTGGTCGATGGCAGCACCACCACCGCGCTGGTGCCGCAGGTCTACCTGCGCCTGCGCCCGGGCGACCTGGACGGCAACGGTGCACTGCTGGCCGGCGCCAATGTCGATATCAAACTGGGCAATGGCCTGGTCAACACCGGCAACATCGCCGGGCGCAAGCTGGTGACCATCGATGCCGGCAACATCGAGCATCTGGGCGGCAGCATTTCCGGCCAGTACGTCGGGCTGTCGTCGGACAAGGACATCCGCGTTGTCGGTGCCGCCGTGACGGCTAGCGATGCGCTGTCGGTCAAGGCTGCGGGCAATGTCACGGTGGCCTCCACGGTGGAGACACAGCAGGGCGGTGGCACCTACCAGTACGAGACCAACCGCATCGATCGGGTCGCCGGTCTGTATGTAACCAATCCCAGTGGCGACGGCATGCTGTCGGTGGTGGCCGGTGGTGACATCAGCCTGCAGGCCGCACAGATCCGCAACGCCGGCGCCGACGGTCTGACCCAGCTGGCCGCAGGCGGCACTCTGGATGTTGGCGCGATTGCGCTGGAGGAACGCCGCGACGCCACCTTCGATGAACGCAACCATCAGCGCAGCAGCAGGACGACACACGCTGCCACGTCAGTGCAGGGCGCTGGCGATGTGGTGCTGGCGGCCGGCAAGGACATCAACCTGGCAGCCGCGCAGATCAAGGCGGCGGGCGGTCTGGCATTGCAGGCCGGTGGGGACATCAACAGCCAGGCGCTGGTGGACAGCGAGAGCCGGGATTTTGCGAACGCGGGCAAGCGCAGCTCGCTGCAGATCAGCCAGAGTGATGAGACCGTGCGGGGCAGTACATTGCAGGCCGGGGAAGATTTGCTGCTGAACGCGGGCCGGGATGTGAACCTGACAGCCGCGTTGGTCGACAGCAATGACGGCGCGGTAAGCGTGGCTGCGGGCCGCGACGTCAACCTGCTCTCGGCCAACGAGACGCACGACTACAGCCTGGACAGCTACGACAAGAAAAAGAAGACGCTCTCCAGTACCACCACCACGCGCAGCGTCGACGCGAGCGACAGCTATGCCATCGGCACGGCGATCCAGGGCGAGCGTATCAACATCACGGCTGGACGCGATCTGACTGCGGTAGGTGCGGTGGTCGATGCCACCGGCAACGTGATTCTGGGGGCTGGCAACAATGTGCTGATCACTGCCGCCGAGGACCATCACAGCAGTGAGTCCAGCGAGAGCAAAAAGAAATCCGGCGTTACCGGAGGCTTCGGCAACGGCGTGGCATCGGTCGGCTACAGCAGCGCGAAGAACAGCAGCACCCGCGCCGAGCAATCCACCACCCAGGTGGGATCGGCGATCGCCTCGCGCGACGGCAATGTGCTGATCAATGCTGGCAACACACTGACGATCGAGGCGTCGGACGTCGCCGCAGGCGAGAACCTGACACTGGTGGGCAAGGAGATTGCGCTGCTGGCGCGACAGGACACCACGGACAGCCAATCCAGTCAGGCCAGCAAGTCCAGCGGCTTCTCGGTGGGCGTGACCTACGACCCGACCAAGGCCTACCGCAGCGCCCGCGATTCGACCACCGACGGTATGGCCGATAGTGGCTCGGCGATGGGGCGGATCACCCGCACCGCCGAAGGCGCCGCCTCCGGCCTGCGCGCGGCCACCACGTCGACCGTGGTGACTGCCGGCAGCCAGCGCACCAACAGCGAACAGAGCCATTCGACCAGTGATGCCCGCGTCAGCCAGTTGGCTGCAGGCGGCGATCTCACGTTGATTGCCAACGGCGGCTCGATCCTCAGCCAGGGCACACAGATGTCGGCCGAGGGCAACGCTGTGCTGCTGGCCACCCAGGACATCGTGTTCGACGTGGCCCACAACACCGAGCGCAGCGACAGCAGCAGCCATGGCAAGGGCTGGGGCTTTGCCAACAACACCAGCGGCTTGCCGTTCGGTACCAACAACTCGCAGAGTCAGGGCAGCGGTAGCAGTGACACCATCACTGGCACGCAGCTGTCCGTTGGCGGCGGCGTGCGCATGGCCACCACCGAAGGCAACATCAGCCTGACCGCGGCCAACATCGCCGCCGAGAAGGACGTCAGCATCCGTGCGGCCGGCGATCTGCTGGTGCGCAGCGGGCAGGATACGGTCAGCAACGCCAATACGTCGGACAGCAAGGCGATCGGCACGGTACAGATATCGGATACAGAGAAGTTCTCCGGCTGGCACCGCGAGCAGCACCAGGACGACAGCGCGCAGGTGTCACAGGTGGCCAGCAGCATCGGCAGCCTTGGCGGCAGCGTGAACCTGACCGCCGGGGGCAAGTACACGCAGACGGCCAGCAACGTGGTGGCCGCCAAGGATGTGAACATCACCGCCGCCGAGATCGAGCTGTTGACCGCCGACGAGAGCGGCCACTACTCGCAGAGCGACAAGGACCTGAAGATCGGCGTGTTCGCGCGGGTGAAGTCGCCGTTGATCGACCTGATCAACAACGTGGACGCGGCACGTCAGTCCGATGACCGCCTGCAGAAGATGCAGGGCATGGCGGCGGGCGCCAACGCGTACCAGGCAGCCAGTGCGATCTCGGCACTGTCCGGCCGTGGCGGCAGTGGCGAACTGTTCCGTGCTGAAGCAGGCATCGGCTTCAAGACCGCCAACAGCAGTGCAGATGGCAGCAGCATGGTTTCGCGTGGCTCCACCATCCAGGGCGGCGGCAACGTCAACCTCACCAGCACCCAGGGCGACATCCATGTGGTGCAGGGCAACCTGAGTGCAGGCAACACCCTCAGCCTGGATTCGGCCGGCGACATCCTGCTGGAAGCAGGCAAGGCGAATGTGGCCGACCGCAGCAAGAGCAGCAATGCCGGCGCCGAAGTCGGCGTGGGCGTCTCGGTGGGCGCGCAGACCGGCGTGTACGTGTACGCCGAAGCCAGTGTTGGCAGCAGCAAGGCCAATGCCGAGAGCAGCACCTGGCAGAACACCACGCTGACCGGCAAGAACATCTCGATGAAGGCCGAGGGCGATACCACGCTGCGTGGCGCCACGGCGACCGCTGATCGCATCGACGTCAAGACCGGCGGCACGCTGACGATCGAGTCGCTGCAGGACATTGCCGAGAGCATGTCCAGGAACAGCCAGGTGGGTGGCCGCGTGCAGGTGTCGTTCGGTACCGCGTGGAATGCCGACGGGTATGCGAGCGCTGGCAAGGCCAGCGGCAGCTATCAGGGTGTCGGCCAGCAGAGCGGCCTGTTTGCCGGCAATGGCGGGTACCACGTCGATGCCGGCCACGTGAACCTGGTGGGCGGGGCGATTGCCAGCACTAATGCAGGCAACAGTGAACTGACTGCGGGCTCGCTGACGTTCACCGACCTGCAGAACCACATGGACTACACGGCCAGCTCCGGCAGCATCAGTGGTGGTGCGGGCGGGCAGATGGATGGCTGGGCGCCCAAGCCGGGAACGGCCGCACCCCGAGGTGGTCCGGGCCTGCCGATGATGGAAAAGGGCAGCGACAGCAGCTCCACCCTTGCCACCTTGACCGAGGGCAACATCACCATCGGTGGCAAGCAGACGTCGGCGGCGGAGCTGGGCATCAACACCGATGCCAGTGGGGCACATCGTGCGCTGGATGCATTGCCGGATGCGAGCAAGTTGCTGGCGGACCAGCAGGCGATGGCGGCTGCGGCGGGGACGGTGATGGCCACCAGCCAGCAGATTGCCTGGGATATTGGCAGTGCGGATGCGAAAAAGATCACGGACAAGTATCGGGAGCCGATGAGTCCCGAAGAGAGACGGGCGTTCGACGCGCTTCTTCCCGATGAGCAGTTCAAGCGCCTTGTCGCGTTCGATGCATCCTACCCCGATGCGCTGGTGACCCAGCAGAAGTGGGCCCCTGATGGCGTCTATGGTCGCGCGCTCGGCGCAGTGACCAGCGCGTTGGTCGGTGGTGTTGAAGGACAGGGACTGGGTCAGCTGGGTTCCAATGCGCTGGCGCCGTATGCGGCTGAACTGATCGGCAAGACGTTTGACCCGAACAAGCAGAGTGCTGTGCCTAGCGAGGCCATGCAGATGCTGTCGCACGCGCTGCTGGGCGCGCTGTTGGCTGAGGCCAATGGTGGCAAGGCGGGGAGTGGGGCGTTGGCGGCCGGTGGTGGTGAGTTGGCGGCGAAGTTGCTGACGGACACCTTGTTCGGCGGCAACCCCGCGAATCTCAGCCCGCAGCAAAGGGAGGCAGTTCTGGCGCTTTCACAAGCGGTGGGAGCGCTGGCGGGTGGGCTGTCGGGGCAGGATCTGGCTGGGATCGCATTGAATGCGGGGATTGCCAAGAATTCGGTTGAGAACAACTGGCTTAGTAGGAAGGAAGGGCGTCAGTACGACGAAGCGAAAGTAGGTTGCAAGAATGGGGACGAGGCGAGTTGCAGTGTTCAACGAAA
Source organism: Stenotrophomonas maltophilia group sp. RNC7 (assembly GCF_030910085.1). NCBI lineage: Bacteria > Pseudomonadati > Pseudomonadota > Gammaproteobacteria > Lysobacterales > Lysobacteraceae > Stenotrophomonas > Stenotrophomonas maltophilia group sp. RNC7. The sequence continues at coordinate 91,856 of NZ_JAVFVN010000993.1, forward strand.
GCTGGAGAATCTTTCCCATGAGCGCGATGTCGATCACGCCGGATTTGTAAATGCGGCAAGAGAGGCCTTGGTCGCACAGGGGTATGCAATCACTCCCGCTGCGATGGCGGCGATTGAAAATCGCTATTGGCAGAGGCATGGGGAAGATATCCAGTCCGTAGTCTTTACGCAACCTGGGATGAGACCCACTCAGCTGGGTGCCTTGCATCTGTTTGCAGATGCTGCACTGGATAATTCCGCATTAATGGATCGCTTCATCCCGGGGAGCGGAACCAGTCCTCGAATTCTCGCGAATACGTTGATTGGGCTTGGGCAAACCGTAGGTGCATGGACAGGGATAAATCCCGTGACCGGCCTCGAGGTGGTCGGTGTCGACGCATTCGATGCCCGATTTATGACCGTGGTCGACATCGCGACTGCTGCATATGCTGGCGGTAGTACTGTTGCGCGAGCAGCAGGAAAAAGTGCGTTGCGAGACGTTGTTGAGACTTCTGGTCAGAACGCTGGGCGTAACACGGCTAAGGATTTAGCGTCTGAAGGGATGTTGCCGGTAAATATGCTGCCAGACAACATCAATGGTACGGGTCTTATTTCCGGCGGGGTAATAAGTCGTGATCCGGTTGCTCATTCTAACAATCTAATGAATGATATAATATCAAAGTTTGCGGATCCTGCATTGAGGCCAAAGGATTTTACAATAACGATTGATGGGAAATTCATGCGCGCCGATCCCGTAAATAGTATTAATGCGCCAATATTTCAAGGGGCGTCTGATAATCTTGTAAAGAGCTATTTCATGCAATTGGGTGGTGTTGATTCATTGCCCCTCCCTAAGTCGGTTATGATCAGGGGTTCGAGTGCTGAGGTCTATACTCTCACCAGAAAGGATGGTGTGAGTATAAATTTAAGAAATGGTTCTAGTTCGAGCAATGTTACTGGTGCGAAGTGGACTATAGATATAATGTCGCCGAATGGGATCAGGGCAAAAAGAGTGGAGATTAAGTTCAAGTGATCAATAACTGGTTGGGTGATCTTGATGCAAGGGAATTTATTGGTAGGGTGGAGCTTCTTGATGTTGATGTGATCTGGTGGAATAGTTTTGACTATCTTCCGGGTCTTTCGTTTGAAGAAAGGAAGCAGTTCTTCCGGTGGGGGTTGGGTGCTGTTTTGAGGGAGGGGAGGGCCAGGCTCGAAGATGTGAATGGTTTTTGGGGTGGTACCGTTAATGAGCAGATTGAGCGTTTCATGGCGGCGTGGCCGCCTGAGTTGGACTGGGATCCGGACATGTTCTGGGTTGCCAAGCCTGGATATGGATGGGTTCCTAGCGGTTTTGTCTGGAAGCTGGAAGATGGTAGTTATTTCAGTCCGTAGATCTAAGTGCTGCTGGGGGCGGAGACGTCGGACGAAGGAGGATGAATCCGAAACATGGACAAGGGTCTTGACCCATTCGGTCGCTGACGGGATCTGAGGGGGAGCTATTGATGAATGATGCGTTCTGTCCGCGGTGCTGGAATCGATCGGTCGCATGGCTGATTCCGTCTCGCGGACCGAGCTGGATGGCGAGCCGATAGCGATTGGCGACTGGCTTGCAGGAAGTGTCGACGGCTTCCCATGCAGCTCTTGCATGATCCAGATGATCAATGGTTTTAGGTTGGGATCTGCCGTCTATATTCCAGCGTTGTTGATTCGTGTCTTTAAGGTTGACGGGACGATAATTTTCGATTTTTCATTCGACATGGATTGGTCGAATGTTGCCGTGGCCATGCCTATGCTGCATCGGCATTTCCAGCAATTGAAGTTGCTGAGTGAAGCGCGCACTGTGTTTGGAGGGATGGAGCCGGCGCAGGATCTGGACACTAGATTTTTCACTGATGATGCGCGCGGCCCTTTGGGGAGTTCCATTGTCTGATCTGGAAGGGAATCGCCGCTCCGTGAGGGCTTAGGCTTGATCTCTTAGGGGATTTCAACCACTGGCGATTGCGGCAAGGGTGATTCACAAGGGTTGGGTACTACGTGAAGCTGAGTGGGATCGGTTCTACGGGTGGGGGGCGAAGTCCCCGTTGATCGATCCGATCATCAACGTCGACGCGGCTCGAAATCCCAATGATCGCCTGCAGAAGATGCGAGGCGCGCAATAACATCTCGATGAAGGCCGGGGGCGATACCGCGTTGCGTGGTGCCACGGCGACCGATGATCGCATCCTATAATGTCAGATAGGAAGGTTTTGGTGCTCGGCCAGGAAGCTGCTGTGAAGGGTTACAAGGACGCTGTTGCTGCGGGGAAGAGGATATATGAGTCCAATGCGGGAGGCGTCTCTTTCGTTGTGTACATCGATGATGCCGGTGTAGTTAAAAATTTCCACCCTAAGTGAGGTTGGTATGAGTGATCAGTTGTTTGGATCTTGGATGGATAAGAGGGATTCTGATTGGGTGGTTTTTGCTTACTTTGATTGGATTTATTCTTCGGGAGTGTTTATTCAGATGCTCGAGTGTTTATCAAGGGGCTGGGGTTTTGGCACCGATGATGTTGACTGTAGATTCCCAGATAATAGTAGCTTCGACGTGGATGATCACTTTTCTGGGGTGGAATTTTCATATGGGCTCAAGTATGACCCGGACGTTGTGATTGTTAGTGATGAAGAGTTTAGTCGATACCTGGGTATGGCATGTCTCAAGTATATAGAAAGAACTCCGGGATCGGCTGAGTACGTTCGCTCAATGCTGTGCCGGAATGAGCTGGGAAATGGCTAATCCAGACTGCGGCCCTGCTGATGATTGCAGCATCGTTGATGCGGGCGCTGTGGCTGGTTGGAGATCACTTCAGTGATGTCCCTGATCTGGAGGGGCGGTTTGTTGTTTGCTATCCGGACGGGAGTTTAAGGTTTGGGTATGAAGTGGAGGGGGTTACTGAGTTCTTTGAATGACTGATCGCTTGCGTTCCGCGCTCCCCGATTTGCCCAGGGCAACTTGCCGCATGCGATTGTCACGAGCGGGGACTGACAGCGAGGTAGCATGGGCGCTTCATCAATTCAGCTGGTAGACGTAGTGTTGAATATTAAAATCAGGCATCATCTGATTATTACTAGTGGAATTCCGATGGCTATTGCAGCCAGTGCAGGAAAGGCCAGCGGCAGCTATTAGGGTGTCGGCCAGCAGAGCGGCCTGTTTGGGGCAATGGCGGCTACCAGGTCGATGCCGGCCACTTGAACCCTGGTGGGCGAGGCGATTGCCAGCACCCATGCGGGCAACTGGCTGGGCAGGCAGGAAATCGAACTCATGGAGTCCGAGCGGGCCGCGTGTGATGGAGAAGGGGGCGATGTCCGAGCCTGCAAGGACTCTGTGACACGTGCGTATGACGAGTTGAACGCATAACGCGACCGTGAACTGCTTGCGTACGGTGCTGCTGTTGAGCTGAGCATGCGCTCCTCTCCAGCTACTTCAGAGGACGACTGGAAGCACGAGTGGGCGACTCGTGTCGATCAATACTGGGAACAGTACGGTGTTGCGGTTGAGGACAGGGTCGCTGGACCCACGCCGGGAGCGGACGCAGAATTTGCTTATCGTCAGCTTAAAAATGTCGCCCTCGCTTCGGGTATGACAGCCGTCGGAGAGGTGATGGACAAGGGTCTCGATCGATGGTTCATGGACGAGAGTCGGCGAAACCTCGAGGCAACTTTGGAGGTCTATCTTCGACGTTGAGCTTGATGCGGGGCTATGTATCATCTCTTCACCCTGACATCTACATGCAGTGTGCTATCGATCAATCGTCGGTCATGACGAAGACCGAAGAGATGGCTGCTTATCTTGCGATCCTGTCAAGTGGAGGTTCCACGTTCTCCCATTTTGTCGTGGTCGATGGTGTGACAGAGCGCGCCGGTGTCAAGGTTGTAGCTATTCGAGATCCTCATGGTGTTCATTACTTCAGTGCATTGTCCACGTTCGAGAGAAATTTCTCAGGTGATGTTGTAGTTCCGAGGGGAGTGCAAAAATGAAATTGAGGGTTAGCTTTCCAGATAATCTTGCTTCTGAGGGTCTGATAAATCAGGAGCGAATTCCGTGCTTGTGTAAAGTGGCTGATTGCTTTGAAGTTGTCATCTTCGACAGCAGTCCTGAAGTCACAGGTGTTATGGAGGAGTGGGATCGTCGGGAGCTGGCGCTGCGGGCGGTTGCGGGCGCCGGCGGGAAGTACTCTCATTATGCGAGAGGGCTTATCACGATTCGGCCGGTGAGTTTGGGTCTCTATGATATTATTGATCTGCAGTTCTTCTATGCCAGCATGGGTTGGTGTCCGGTGATTCGGGATGGGGAGTACGCCCCGCCACTATCTTATGAGGGTGACGGCTGGGGAGTTAGTAGCTAGGGCCATGTCGTCTCTTTGTTGGGTCCAATTTTTGGTGCGCAGGAGTAGTTGGTGCGCTGGCGCCCTATGCCGCTTACTTCATCGGCAGCAAGTTGGACCCGAACCACCGACGTCCCCCCGGGTTTAAAAGCGCCTGGGAGGAAATATGCCACTTCATCAAGCGTTACGCCGCGACGTGCGAGTTCCAGTTTGTGCTCTCCTTCCAGTTCGAGAGCGTCTATGCGGCAAGTCTCGGGAAGGCTCTGGTCTTCCCGGGGCCTGTTGCCCTGTAATGCCAGATAGCGGGGCGGCAGGCCCCGGCCTTATCCTATTCTCGGTACACGTGGCGATATGCCTTCTGGATATAACGCCCTCGTGGGTCGCCCGCTTTCACACCTGTCTGCACAGTTCCAGAGTTTTGGATCGATATAATAATATCGCCCTATCAAGTTTCCCTTGCCTGCGCCGCCATCGATCATACGGCCATGATCAAGGGAATTGAGATGCTCGCCTTACGCAACCTCCGAGTGGGATCCCGGCTGGGTGCCGGGTTTGGATTGCTGCTGCTGTTCATCGTGGCCATCGTCGGCCTGGCGCTGTACGGAAACCATCTGAAGTCCGCCCAGTTCTCGAAAGTGGTGGACGTCAACATGGTGAAGATGCGGCTGTTGAACGAGATGCTGGATACCAACAACGCGGTGTTGATGCACCGCCGGCTGATGGTGATCAAGCGCGGCGAGGATTTCGACAAGGATTATCAGAAGGCGCAGGAACTGTCGCAGACCTACGACGGTATCTGGGCCAAGTACATCAAGATTCCGCGCGACGCCACCGGCGATACCCTGGTCGCGAAGATCGACGCGGCACGCAAGGCCACCGACGCCTCCACCCAGCATCTGCACGAGCGCATGAAGGCGGGTGATTTTGACGGTGCGGCCAAGGAGCTGCTCGCCGAGCACGGCCTGGCGACCGCATGGAACGAGACGATCTCGACCCTGCTGCGGCATCAGGAGACACTGACCGCGCGCAGCCGCGAGGAATACCGTTCAACCGAATCCTGGACCGGCACGTTGTCGATCGTGTTCGGCGTGCTGAGCCTGGTACTGGGCTCGCTTGCCGCGTGGGCGATCACCCGCAGCCTGACCCGCCCACTGGAAGGCGCGGTGAGGCTGGCCGACGGCATCGCTAACGGGCGGCTGGACAACAGCATCGACGCGTCCGGCAACGATGAGGTGACGCAGCTGCTCAGATCGATGCAGCGCATGCAGGCGCAGTTGCAGTCGGTGATGGCGGCGCAGGGCGAGTTGGCCCGTCAGCACGATGCCGGCAGCCTCAGCTATCGCATGGACGAGAGTGCCTTCCCCGGCGACTACGGGCGCATGGTGCACGAGACGAATGCGCTGGTCGGCTCGCATGTGCAGGTGCAGAACCGGCTGATCGAAGTGATGAAGCACTACGCCCAGGGCGACCTGTCGGTGGACATGGATCCGCTGCCGGGCGAGAAGGCGGCGATCACCCAGGCAATGGACGAGACCAAGACCAGCCTGTCGGCGATCAACAGCGAGATCCGCCGGTTGGCGACAGCGGCCGCGGCAGGCGACTTCAGCCTGCGCGGCGATGAAGATCGCTTCGCCTATGATTTCCGCGACATGGTGGCAGGGCTCAATTGCCTGATGCAGACCACCGACGAGAACCTGGTGCAGGTGTCGACGCTGCTGCAGGCGATCTCGCGCGGTGACCTGACCGTGCGCATGCAGGGTGACTTCCGCGGCGTGTTCGCCCGCATGCGCGATGACTGCAATGCCACCGTCGATCAGCTCAAGCAGATTGTCGGCCGCATCCAGTCCAGCGCGTCCAGCATCAACCTGGCGGCAGGCGAGATTGCCTCGGGCAACACCGATCTGTCGCGGCGCACCGAGCAGCAGGCGGCGAACCTGGAAGAGACGGCGGCGTCGATGGAGGAACTGACCTCCACCGTGAAGCAGAACGCCGAGCACGCCCGCCAGGCCAACCAGCTCGCGATCGGCGCGCACGGTGTCGCCTCGCAGGGCGGCGAGGTGGTCGGCCAGGTGGTCACCACGATGTCGGCCATCGAAGCCTCGTCGAAGAAGATCGCCGAGATCATCAGCGTCATCGACGGCATCGCCTTCCAGACCAACATCCTGGCCTTGAACGCGGCGGTGGAAGCCGCGCGTGCCGGTGAACAGGGCAGGGGCTTTGCGGTGGTGGCCAGTGAGGTGCGCACGCTGGCACAGCGCTCGGCCGGTGCGGCCAAGGAGATCAAGGGCCTGATCGAGGATTCGGTCGGCAAGGTCGCCGATGGATCGGCGCTGGTCCGCCAGGCAGGCACTACGATGGGCGAGATCGTGGCGTCGGTGCAGCGCGTGACCGACATCATGGCCGAGATCTCTGCCGCGTCGCAGGAGCAGAGCTCGGGCATCGAACAGGTCAACCAGGCGGTGGTGCAGATGGACGAAACCACGCAGCAGAATGCGGCGCTGGTGGAAGAAGCCAGCGCGGCGGCACGCTCCATGGCGGAGCAGGCCACCCTGCTGGCCGAGGCGGTATCGGTGTTCCGCACCGGTGCGGCAACCGCGGCTGCACCCGTGCGTCCGGCCCTGGCTGCGGTGGCCGCGACGGTTACTCCGGTGCGCAGGCCGGCGGCACTGTCGCCGCGCATCGAGCCGACACTGGCGGCCAATGCCGGTGGTTGGGAAGAGTTCTAGGGGCGTGGCGCGCCATTAGGGAGACGGCGCCCATCACGACGGCTGATCGTGATGGGCGCGGATTTTCTTCCTGAACGCGCTATGGCCGATGAGGTGGCGGACACGCGCATTTCACTTCCGGTTGCCAACCGCAGGAGGAGACTTGCGCCATACCGGAACTCAGGAGATGGCCATGAAGACCTCGACCCGATTGCTTGTGCTGGGCACCCTGCTGGCGGCTTCGTCGGTGGCCGGCGCGCAGACGTATGGCCCGCGCGATGAGGGACGCAAGTTCAACGACGGCAGCCGTGTGGTCTGCAAGAACGTGGAAGTGCAGCGCAACTCGCGCGATCCGAACCGCATTGCGGGTACGGCCACGGGCGCAGTGATCGGCGGCCTACTGGGCAACCAGGTGGGCGGCGGCAATGGCAAGAAGCTCGCTACCGTGGCCGGTGCCGTGGCCGGTGGTGCGGCCGGTCGCCAGATCCAGGGCAACAGCCAGCAGAAGAACGGCGACCGCGTGGTCGAGCGCCGTTGCGAGCGCGTCTATCGTTGATCGGTTGCCGGCAGCGCCCGTTCCCCCTTACACATCGCAGTACTCGAACGCCGGCCCCGCGCCGGCGTTCTTCGTTCCGGACCTGTATCGCTGACTCCGGCGTCGTGCCTATACTGCGCCGACTCAACGGATGAATGTCCAGTGAACGAATCGGCTCCAGCTCCCCAACCGGCACCGCTCGCAAGGCACGACCCGATACCGGAAGCGACTGCCCATTCCCATCGGGTGCGTGATCGCACCGATGAACTCGAGCTCTTCATTTCGGGCCTGCTGGCGTTCGCGCTGCTGGCCGTGCCGGGTTATCTGTTCGACGCCTGGGCGCGCAGCAGCCTGCACACCGAAGGCATGTACTTCCAGATGCTCTGGTTCGGTTTCAGCATCAGTGTCGGCATGTGCTATGTGCTGGCAGTGGCCTTGATCATCCATCTCACGGTGCGCGGCTACTGGATCGGGCTGATCGGCCTCAGGTCGCATTTCCCCGATGGCATTGACTGGGGGCGCCTGCCAAGAATGGGGGCGGTCACGCGCGCCTTCCTGCAGGCCCGGGACGGAGGCCTAGATGGCAGCATCGAACGTGCCGACCGGCTGGCGACGATGCTGTTCTCGACCACCCTGCTTGCCGTACAGACATTGGCGGGCACGCTGGTATTGGCCGTCCTGACGCTTGGTGTGTCGATGGTGATCGGCGCGCTGTCCGGTGGCGCCGATCATGTCGCCATGCTCGCCCTGTGCACCGTGCTGGCCGCAATGTTGGCGCTGGCTGTTACCCCCGGGATCCTGGAAAAGATCGTGGCGCGGCGGCAGGCGCGCGGGCAGCCCCATGAGCGACCGCAGCGACTGCTGCAGGGCATGCTGGCGGCACTGCAACGGGTTCCGCTGTTGCGCCTGATGCAGACCATGCAGCTGACCATGCAGAGCAACCTGCGCTCGCGCTCGTTCATGGCGGCCTACCTGTTCGCGGTGCTGGTAGCGATGCTGCTGGCGGCCGTGCAGGTGATGGCGTCGTTGAAGTTCTCGCTGTTCAACCGTTACCAGATCGTCACGGAAGCGGCGGTTGAGCACGGCATGCTGAGTGCGCATTACGAATCGATGCGTTCGGCGCATGACCAGCTGCTGCCGTACCCGATGATCCCGTCGGACACGATCAGCGGTGCGCAGCTTCGTTTGTTCATTCCGCATCGCCCGCAACGCGACAATCCGCTGGCGCGCCAGCATTGCACCGCACTTCCGGACGCGCGCAATGAGGCCACCGGGCAACAGGCCGCCAATGCCGCAGTGGAGTGCCTTTCCCGGCTCTGGCTGGTCAAGCTGGACGGCACCCCGGTCGACCTGCATGGCTTCGTGCCCATGGAGCGGCGTGACCTGGATATGCGGGGCCTGGTGGGGTACCTGCCTACCCGGGGACTCGCACCCGGACGCCATGACCTGGAGCTGGTGTGGAATGCTGCAGGCGGCGAGCGGGGGGCCGGACGGCGCCGCGCGTTCCGCATCCCGTTCTGGTACGCCCCGGACCCCTGAACCTTGGATCAAAGCGGCCATGCCGCGCCGCTTGAACAGGCCGCTTACGACTTAATTCCCTCCGTCCCCTTTTTGGCGAGGAGGCGCCAGGTGGCGAGGCTGCCATAGAGCAGCAGCAGGACGGTGAGGGTGATCAGTTCGTGTCTGACGTCGGCCAGGCGGGCGTCCATCTGGTTCAGGCGCACCATCAGATTGATGCCCGAGGTGGTCGGCAGCAGCTGTGCCAGCCAGACCAGCGGTTGCGGCGTCATCACCGCCGGCCACGACAGGTTGGCCAGGAAAAACAGCGGGATGGAGGTGGCGATGATGTACTGGAAGGCGCGCTCGCGGGTGCGGAAGAAGCTGCCGACGAACAGGCCGAAGGCCACGGTGGTGGCGATGAACAAGGTGCCGCCCAGCAGCTGGCCCATCGGGTTGCCGCCGCGCGGATAGTCCTGCACCCAGGCGGTGAAACCGGCGTACCAGAACAGGCCGAACAGGCCGATCAGGCCGAAGCCCAACGCCATGCCGGCCAGCGTCGGCAGGTCGAAGCGCAGGCGCCGGCCCAGTGCGAGGCGGCGGCCGCCGAGCAGAACGCCGATGCCCATCAACAGCGTCTGGTGCACGATCAGCTCGGCCACGCCGGGCACGATGGCGCTGCCATAGCCTTCCTGCGTGTTGTACAGCGGGCGCTGCACCAGGGTGACCGGCGGTGCCTGCGGCGCACCCATGAAGGCGGCCTGGCCGACCACCGCATCACGCCCGAACGCACCCAGCGCATCAGCTACGCTGCCCAGCACCCAGCTGGCGCGGCCCAGGTAGGCACCGTTGCCAAGCAATACCAGCTTGGCCGGATGGCCGCGCAGGATGTCGCGCTCCAGGTTGGCCGGGATCACGACGATGCCTTCGGCGTGGCCGGCTTCGAGCTGCTCGCGTGCGCTGTCGACGTCCGCCGGTTGCCCGACCACGCGCGCAACGCGCAGTGCGTCGAGCTTGCGCAGCAGCTCGCGGCTGGTCGCGCTATGGTCTTCGTCCACCACCAGCACCGGCAGGTTGCCGGCCACCTGGTGCCGGTAGGCGGCTGGATAGAAGAACGAATACAGGATCACCGCACCGACCATCACCACGATCGCGTAGCGGTCGCACAGCACCGCCATCAGGGTCTGCCGCAGGCTGCGCCAGAGCATGCTCATGCGTCAGCCCCTGCGGATTGTGCGGCGGCAGGCGTGCGTGCAAAGGCGATCAGGCGCAGGCCGCCGATGCCACCGGCCACCACCGTCATCAACAGCAGCGTAGCCAGCGGCCATGCCGAAACCTGCAGCGGCGCGCCGATGAACTGCTGCTGGGTCTGCAGCTTGATGTAGGCGCTCAATGGCAGCAGCTGGTGCCAGACGCGGGTAAACAACGGCCCGTCCAGCACCGGGAAAGTAGCGCTGGAGAACGCCAGTGCGGTGCCGATGCTCAGACCGACCGCAGACAACGCGGTGCCCATGTCGCGGGTGACGCCGACGAAGAACAGCGCGTAGGCGGCCGTGGCCAGGTAGAACAACGGCTGCGCGAGCAGCAGCAGAAGCACGCTGCCGGCCACACCATCGCCGCGCAGCCACGCCAGGTAGCCGATGCCGAGCGCGCCATACAGCGAGAACAGCAGGAGGTACGGCGCGACCTTGCCGGCAATCGCCGACCACGGCGTGCGAGCCAGCCAGGCGGGCAGGGTGCCATCGCGGATCTCGCGGCCGAGGCTGCCGGCCACCGCAAGTGCCAGTACCAGTGACAGCACCGCCGGGAAGATCAGTGGCAGCAGGAACAGTTCGTAGCTGCGCGCCGGGTTGTAGAGGATGTCCGACTGCACCGCGATCGGCGCCGCGCGCAGCTTGCCCGGGCCGACCTGCAGGCCGATGCGCTCGCGCAGCAGGCGTGCGTTCCATGCGGAAACCGCGTCGCCGATGTCGCGCGACGCCGACTGGCCGGTGGTCATGTAGGTGGCGTTGTAATAGGCGAACACCGTGCCCTGGCGCCCACGCAGCGCCTGCCGGGTGACATCGCGCGGCACCAGCACGATGGCGAACACGTCCAGGCTGCGCAGCTGCGATCGTGCCTCCTCCAGGTCCGCTGGCTGGCTGGCGACGCGTACGCCGGGACTGGCGTCGAGCATGCGCAGCAGCAGGCGGCTGTCACTGCTGTGGTCAAGGTCGACCACAGCAATCGGGATATCGCGCATCACCGACGGCGTGAACATCCATGCCATCACGACCAGCATCAGCAGTGGCAGCAAGGTGACCAGCAGCAGGTCGGCACGGTTGCCGCGCAGCGACTGCAGCTCGCGCCGCCACGAAGCGGCGAAGCCGTTGCGGTCCGGGCTCAGTGCTGGGGCCATGCGAACAGCACGCTCATGCCGGGGCGGAAGCCCTCGATGCGGCGTACCGGGCGCACCCGCACCTCGAAGCTGCGGACGTCATAGCCGGACGACTGGCGGGTGGTACGCCAGGTTGCGTAGTCGCCGGCCGGATTGATGAAGTAGACCTCGAACTCGCCATCCAGGCCCAGCGCCGGCACGCTTCCCTGCAGTTTGCTGCCGACCTTCAGGCCCTGCATCTGCGATTCGCGCAGGTTCATCGCCACCCACATGCGGTCGATGTCGACCAGGGTGAACACCGGATAGCCGGCCGGCACCAGCTCGCCCGGATCGGCCATGCGCTTGTTGATCTCGCCCGCCACCGGCGCGCGTCCTTCCACTTCGGCTCGCGCGGCGTTGACCTCGGCCACCGCGCCCTGCGCCTGCTGCACCTGGCCCTGCGCGGCACGCTTGTCCTGCTCGCGTGCGCCGGCCAGTGCCATGTCGTACTGCGCGCGGGCGGCGCGGGCCAGTTCGCGCGAACTGGTGGCCTGGGCATGCGCTTCATCGCGCTTCTGCCGGGTCATCACCCCTTCGTTGAACAGGTTCTGCACGCGCCGGTAGGTGGCTTCGGCCAGTGTCGCGCCGGCTTCGGCCCGCTTCCAGTTCGCTTCGGCGGCGCGGATGTCTTCGCTGCGCGCGCCTTCGTCGGCCTTGTCGGCCACCGCCTGCGCAGCCGCCAATGCGCCGTGCGCCTGCTGTTCCTTGGCAGCCACTTCGGGGCTGTCGAGCAGGAACAGCACCTGCCCGGGCTGCACGCGGTCGCCCTCGCGTACCTTCAGTTCGGCCACGCGCGCGGTGATCTTGGCAGCCACGTTGATGGTGTCCGCATCGGCCATGCCCTGGATCTGGTCGGCCGGGCTGCGCCAGGCCAGCCACAGGCCCAGCACCACCGCGACCAGCAGGACCACCAGCAGGATCGGTCCCAGCCGCCGCTTGCCCGGGGGCGTCGTCGCATCGTCGTGCAGCACATCACTCATGGTCGATCACCTCGTCCGCACGCCGCCGGAACTCTTCGAAACGGTCCATCTGTCCACTGACCTCCAGCAACTGTGCCAGCGCAATATCGTATTGGTAGGCGGCCTGTGCGCGCTCGACGCGGGCGCCACCCAGGCCGAGCCGCGCGTCGATCACATCCAGCGAAGTCGCCTGGCCTTCGCGGAACGCCAGCTCCTGCAGGCGCAGGTTTTCCTGCGCCTGGGCGATGCTGCTGTCGAGCAGCACGAACTGCTGGCGCGCGGTTTCCAGTTCGTTCCAGGCCTTGCGCACGCCCAGTGCGACCTGGTTCTCGGCCTCGCGCAGGCCTGCTTCGGCCTGCTCCTGCTGCGCACGCGCGGCGCTGATCTGCGCCGGCCGCGAGTTCGGCGACAGGAAGGTGTACTTCAGGCCGATGCCGAACGCCCAGTCCGGGTCGGTCAGCATCTCGTCGCGGCGACGGAAGTCGTACTGGCCGAAGGCGAAGATCTGCGGCTTCAGCTTGGCCTGCTGCACGCGCACGCCCTGTTCGGCCTGCGCCACCATCGCCCGCAAGCGCGCGATCTGCGGCTGGCGCGCCTGCGCCGTGCGCTCGAAGCTGGCCACCGGTTCCAGCGGCACGCGCTGCACGAACAGCGGCGACACCGGTTGCACCTCGCCACCACTGCGCAGCAGCGTGGCCAGCGCGGCCTTCAGCGTAGCCAGATCGTTCACCGTCTTCTGGTATTCGCGCTCGGCCTTGTCGCGGGCCACGGTGGCCTGCAGGCGCTGGGCGCGGGTGGCAAAGCCCTCGCGTTCCAGCTTTTCTGCATCGGACAGGTGGCGGTTGAGGCCGTCGCGCACGTCGCGGCGCACGTCCACCGCCTGCTCGGCCAGGCGCTGGCCGAAGTAGGCCTGGGCCAGCTGCACGGTCAATGATTGGCGCTGCGCCTCGCGCTCGGCGTTGGCCTGCTCATGGGCGGCGCTGGCCGCACGTTGCGCGGCCGGGATCACGCCGCCGGTGTACAGCGGCAGCACCGCGGTCACTACCGGGCGTGTACGCCAGTCGCGCTCGGTGAACGACAGCGGCGAATCGATACCGAAGGCTTCAGCCACGGGCGCCAGCGAACCCAGTGGCAGGGTCAGGGTCTTCTGGAACTGCAGGCGGCGCACTTCGCCGGTGATCTCCGGCAGGCGCAGCAGGCGCGTGGCGTCCTGCAGGTCCTGCTTGTTGCGTACCGCTGCATCAGCGGCCGCCAGCGCATCGGAGACCTGCTCCAGGCGTTGGCGTGCCTGTTCCCAGTCCAATGCGGGGGCTTCGTTGCTGTTCTGCGCGGACGCAGCGGTTGGCAGGCAGGTCGCCAGCACCAGCGCCAGCGCGGCCTTCGCGCGGTGCATCCTTGTACGTCGGCCGATCACGCCCATGCCGTCCCAGTGGTAAAGAAGTGCGCAAACGGTAGTGCGCGCGGCGTGAAGCCCGAGTCTGCGGTCATCGGATTGTCCTCAACGAAGGGTGCCGCTGGCTGCAGTGCGCAGCGCCTGGGTGATGTGCTGCAGCGTGCTTGAGCGCACGGCGGCATGTTGCCAGTACAGCGGCACATCCAGCCAGCGGCGGGGTTCCAGTACCACCACGCGGCCGGCGCGCACGGCGGGCGCGACCAGGGTTTCCGGGGCCATGCCCCAACCGAGTCCACACGCGGCGGCTTCGACGAAACCGGTGGAAGAGGGCAGGTAGTGTAGCGGCGGCTGCAGTCGCGCGCGGGTCAGGCGCCGCACGAAGCGCCATTGCAGTTCATCCTTGCGGTTGAACACCAGCATCGGTGCGCGCGCCAGGGCCGCGGCCTGCATGCCATCGTTGAAGTACTGGCGGGCGAAGCCGAGCGAAGCGATCGCGTGGTAACGCATGGCGCCGAGCGGGTACACGTTGCAGCCCTTCACCGGCTGGCTTTCGGCGGTCACTGCGCCGAGCACGCTGCCATCGCGCAGCAACTGCAGGGTGTGGTCCTGGTCGTCCATGCGCAGGTCGAACAGGTAGCCATGGCGCTGGTGCAGGTCGGCGACGGCGGGCACGAACCAGGTATCAAGCGAGTCGTCGTTGACCGCCAGGGGGATGGGCGTACGCGCAGCGTCGTTGCCACGCTCGGGTAGCAGCTCGGCCAGCGCCTCGGCTTCCAGCGCCTGCATCGGGCGTACCCGGCGCAGCAGCGCTTCCCCCGCGGCAGTCGGTCGGCAGGGTGCCTGGCGCACCACCAGGACCTGCCCGAGCCTGTCTTCCAGCGCCTTGATCCGTTGCGACAGTGCTGATGGGCTGATCGACAGGCGGCGTGCCGCGGCCTCGAAGCTGCCTTCTTCCAGCACCGCAGCGAATGCGGCCAATTGTGGATGTACCAGATCCATGCCGGTGCCCCTTCAGTTTTCCTGCACAGGATAAAGAAAAATCAGATTGTCTAAACAGGGGCGGTGGCCGCACCCTGCGCGTCCCCTCGCTGCCTGGCCTGTCCTGATGTGGATCGCCGCTACCGCCGCCGGCCTGTTCGCAGGTGCCGGCCTGATCATCGCCATCGGCGCACAGAATGCCTTCGTGCTGCGCCAGGGCCTGCAGCAGCGGCATGTGGGCAGGGTGGTGCTGGCCTGCGCCGGCGCGGACACCGCGTTGATCCTGGCCGGCGTCGGTGGCATGGGCGCGCTGGTGCTGCAGTGGCCGCTGCTGCTGCAGGGGCTGCGCTTCGGTGGCGCGGCGTTCCTGCTCTGGTATGGCCTGCGGGCCGGCCTGCGCGCGTGGCGCGGTGGTAGCGTATTGGCCGCCGCCGAGGCGCAGGGGGGCAGCGGACGGAAGGTGCTGCTGACCTGCCTGGCGTTCACCCTGCTCAACCCGCACGTCTATCTGGATACGGTGGTGCTGCTGGGCAGCCTGTCCACGCGCTACCCGGGCGATCTGCGCTGGGCCTTCGCCGCCGGGGCCTGCGTGGCCAGCGTGGCCTGGTTCTGCTCGCTCGGCTATGGGGCGCGCCTGTTGCAGCCGGTGTTCCGCAGGCCGAGTGCCTGGCGGGTGCTGGATGCAGGCGTGGCGATGTTCATGCTCTGCCTGGCCACGCTACTGCTGTTGCGTCCGCTCTAGGCCGCGTCCACCACGCACAGTGGCGCTTCGCCGGGGCGCAGGGTCAGTACGCGTACACCGTTGCGGGTGACCGCCACCGTGTGCTCGAACTGCGCCGACAGCTTGCCGTCGCGGGTGTACACCGGCCATTCGTCCGGCTGCTGGCGGATGGCCGGCTTGCCCTGGTTGAGCATCGGCTCGATGGTGAACACCATGCCTTCTTCCAGCACCCTGCCGGTGTTGGGATGGCCGTAGTGCAGGATCTGCGGTTCTTCGTGCATTTCCTGGCCGATGCCATGGCCGCAGTATTCCTTCACCACGCTGTAGCCGTGGCTGCGCGCGTGGCGGGCGATGGCGTGGCCGATATCGCCCAGGCGCGCGCCGGGGCGCACCGCAGCGATGCCTTTCCACATCGCCTGGTAGGCGGTCTGCACCAGCCTGCGCGCGGCGTAGTCGACCTCACCGACCAGGTAGGTGGTGCTGGAGTCGGCGATGTAGCCGTTCTTCTCCAGGGTGATGTCGAGGTTGACGATCTGGCCATTGCGCAGCACGTCGGTGGTGCTGGGAACGCCGTGGCAGACCACGTTGTCGATCGAGGTGTTGAGCACATACGGGAAGCCGTACTGGCCCTTGCTGGCCGGCCGCGCCTGCAGTTCATCGACGATCATGCGTTCGACGAACTCGTTGATCTCCATCGTGCTGCGGCCCTGCAGCGGCAGCCGGTCGAGCGCGGCGAACACCTGCGCCAGCAGGCGCCCGGATTCGGCCATCAGCGCGATTTCGTGCGGCTGCTTGATCACCGCCACGTCAGGCCCGTCCGGGTGCCAGCGCCTGTGGCTGCACGCCGGCGGCGCGCAGTTCGCTGGCGACGATGTCCTGGAAGCTCAGCGTGGGGTTCATTTCGCACAGCATGCCGACCCGGATCCAGAAGTTGGCCTGGGCGTTGATCGAGCGGCTGGAGACGGTGCAGGCACGGCGCAGCTGGTCGTGCAGGGTGTCATCGATGTTGACGATGCCCATTGGCGGTCCTGGAGCAGGGAATATACGAATCGTATATGTTTCGTATATTTGCCTCAAGCCCGCGTTGTTCAGTCCAGGTGGGTGGCAAAGCGCAGGCGGTTGCCGTCGGGGTCGCGCAGCAGCATTTCGCGGCTGCCCCAGTCGGTGTCATGCGGTGGCTGCTCGATCGGCACGCTGGCGGCGCTGAAGGCGCGGTACACGCTGTCGACGTCGTCGACGATGAAGTACACCGCGCTGCCGACCTCGCAGTCACCGCTGTGCTCGGTGAGGAAGATCGTCTGGCCATCGCGGGTGAGCTGGGCGAACAACGGCAAACCGGCTTCGAAGCGGTGTTCCCAGTCGACCACGAAACCCAGCCCCTGCACGTAGAACGGCAGGGTGGTATCGGCATGGCGCATGCGCAGTTGCGGGATGACGGTCTGGGGCATGGCGGCGGCTCCGAGGTGGGAACCCAGTGTAGAGCCGAGCCATGCTCGGCTGCTGTTCGCGGTCCCCTCAGGCGAGCATGGCTCGACTCTACAGAAGGCGCCAGCCGGGCGTGGGCTCGGCTCTACCCGGCGCTGGTAGATGCCAACCTTGGTTGGCATTGCCGGCCAGCGGCCGGCCCTACCGACGCGGTCAGCAGGCCGTCGGCACGGCGGCCATCGCCGCCAGCAGTTCGCGGTTCACCTGTTGGTGCCGTGCCTGCCAGACGGGAAGTTCATCGGCGCTGATGTCCGGCTGGCCATCCAGCGACGACAACCAGCGCTTGAAGCGGCTCTGGTAGTTCGCCAGCGAGACTTCGCCGGTGATGTCACTGCCGACCAGGCCACCGGCGCGCAGTGCTTCGATCACCACCAGTGCGTGTTCCAGCTGGAAGCGGCCCTGGTCCCAGTTGCTGCGCGCAACGTCCTCGGCGAATACATCCTTGTCGATCGACAGGTAGGTCGGCTGTGGGGATGCGGCCTGCTCGGCGGCGAACGCGGCGACCAGTGCCTCCGGGTGCTCGAAGCGTCGGAACGCACGGCCCATGCCGAGGCGGTGGCCCCAGCCCACGTCCACGTCCATGCACCAGTACGTCAGGCGTCCACCCATCAGCGGTCGCCAGTGGTTCTCCCAGGCATGACCGGGGCCGATGTCGCTGGAAGTGATGCCGAGCACATGGATGTGCGAGATCTGCGGCAGCTTGCTGGCGGCGTTCACCCACGAGCCGCAGTGCATGCCGAGCGGGAACCGCATGTTGTCCGGATGGTTGTCCAGCACCACCAGCTGGAACGGGGCCTGCCCATGCATGCGGCGCAGCAGTGGCAGGCTCAGGTGGTGGAAGTCGCCACTGCCGAGCATGACGGTTCCGAGCTGGGCCGGCAGCGGTGCCAGCACGTCAGCGGCGAAACGGTCGAGGGTGGCATTGCTGCAGGCAAAGCGCAGCGGGTCATGCCACTGCGGCAGGGCCAGGGTCTGCGCCTGTGGCAGCGGCAGCACGCCACCGTCCAGGTCCAGGATCAGCGGGGAACGCAACGGCATCATTCAACCGCCTCCATCAGGTTCGCCCTGCAGATAGGGTGCCAGCCTGCGCAGCGCAGCGCGCAGCAACGGGGAACCAGCATGGATCGCATGCCGGGTGGAGGTGAAGCGCGCACCCAGTTCGGCCTTGATCCGCGAGTCGGTCCAGCCGGCCACGTAGTGGCTCAGGCCGTGCTGCTGCGCGTACTCGAGGTTGTGCATCCAGCTGACTGCGTACAGGTTGTGCTCGCGCGACTGCGGATAGGCCAGGCCGATGTACTTGTCCACCAGCTTGCCGGCATGCACGTAGCACAGGTTCCAGCCGATCAGCCGGCCCTGGTGGCGGTACAGGAACATCCGTCCCTGGCCCTGGCTGTCGGCCAGCAGGTACTGGAAATAGGGCAGGTCGAGCTGGTCGAAATGCACCGCGCTCTGCGCGTATACGCCCAGGTACAGCGCGTACAGTTCGGCCTGCAGGTGCGGGTCGGCCAGGGCCGGGTTGCCGGTGGCGATGCAGTCGATCTGCAGGTCATCGCGCGAACGCAGCTTGCGACGGATGTTCTTGCGGCGCGAGGATGACAGGCGGCCGAGATAGTCCTCGAGCGAATCGAAATCGATCGCCACCCAGGCCAGCGGCATGCCTTCCAGTTCGACGAAGCCGCGTGCCAGCAGCGCCTGCAGGAAGGCGCCGCTGTGTGCGTTGGCGGCGTCGTCCAGCAGCGGTGAATCGATCGCCAGGTCCTTCACCACCAGCAGCCGGGTATCGCCGATCGCGTGACGTGTCACGTCCTCGGCCAGCGCCTCCGGCGCCACGTGCGCCGGCAACGGGGTGTACTCGGTGCTGGTGGCACCGACGAAGCGCGTCTTCCAGGTGATCCAAGGCCGCCACAGGCGCGACAGCGGCAGGCCGAGCAGCCTGCCGCGCAGTTCGTCGTCCATCGTGGTGGTCAGGTCCAACGGGGCACGGAAGGTCGGCAGGCCGCTGGGAAGGCGGCCCGCCTCGAATCCGAGCGGCGGGTGGGCCAGGAAGCCCTCCAGTAGCGCGGCCGGTTCCAGCGCGGTGCTGGATGCGCGTGACGTCATTTCCATCGGCACGGGAACCGGCAGTGCATCGACCTCAGCCCTTGGCCTTGGTCAGCGCCTGGTCGAGCAGGGTGATCGCCAGGTCGATCTCTTCGTAGCTGATGTCCAGCGACGGCGCGAAGGTGATCACGTTCTTGTACCAGCCACCCACGTCGAGCACGAGGCCCATGCGTTTGCCGTCGTGCAGCAGGTCACCGGCCAGGCCGATGTCGACCATGCGGTCCAGCAGCTCCTTGTTCGGGGTGTAGCCGTCGGCCTGGCAGATTTCCGCACGCAGCGCCAGGCCCAGGCCGTCGACGTCGCCGATTTCCGGGTGGCGCTTCTGCAGGCCGCGCAGGCCGTCGAGGAAGTACGCGCCCTTTTCCGGCACGGTGCGCTCGTAATCCATTTCCTTGCCCAGCTTCAGCACTTCCAGGCCCAGGCGGGTGCCCAGCGGGTTGGAGTTGAAGGTGGAGTGGGTGGAGCCCGGCGGGAACACGGTCGGGTTGATCAGCTCTTCGCGCGCCCACAGGCCCGACAGCGGGTTCAGGCCGTTGGTCAGCGCCTTGCCGAACACCAGCACGTCCGGGGTCACGCCGAAGTGCTCGATCGACCACAGCTTGCCGGTGCGCCAGAAGCCCATCTGGATTTCATCGACAACCATCAGGATGCCGTACTTGTCCAGCACGCGCTTGAGGCCGGTGAAGAAGTTGCGGGGCGGGATGACGTAGCCACCGGTGCCCTGGATCGGCTCGACGTAGAACGCGGCGTACTCGGCCTGGCCGACCTTGGGATCCCACACGCCGTTGTACTCGCTTTCGAACAGCCGCTCGAACTGCCACACGCAGTGGTCGGAGTACTCGTCCGGGGTCATGCCCTTCGGGCGACGGAAAGGGTACGGGAACGGGATGAACATCGCGCGCTCGCCGAAGTGGCCGTAGCGGCGGCGGTAGCGGTAGCTGGAGGTGATCGACGACGCACCCAGGGTGCGGCCGTGGTAGCCGCCCTCGAAGGCGAACATCAGGCTCTTGCCGCCGCGCGCGTTGCGCACGATCTTCAGCGAGTCTTCAATGGCCTGCGCACCGCCAACGTTGAAGTGCACGCGGCCGTCGAGGCCGAACTTCTCGTGCATGTCCACGGCAATGGTCTTGGCCAGCTGCACGCGGGTCGGGTGCAGGTACTGGCTGGCGACCTGCGGCAGGGTGTCGATCTGGTCCTTCAGTGCATCGTTCAGGCGCTTGTTGCTGTAGCCGAAGTTGCACGCCGAGTACCACATCTGCAGGTCGAGGTAGGGCACGCCTGCGCCGTCGAACATGTAGCTGCCTTCGCCGCGCTGGAAGATCTTAGGCGGATCGACGTAGTGGACGGTATCGCCGAAGGAGCTGTAGCGGGCTTCGTCGGCCAGCAGCTGCGCATCGGAGGCAGCGGCGGCGGCGTTCTTGTCAAAAATGTTCATGCAGTTCGGTTCCGTGAAGGACGTTCGAAAGGGGTAACAGGGGAGCGCGCCTGGAAGGGAGTGCTCAGGCGGTGGCCAGCAGCAGGGGCAGTGCGGCGGGCTGCGGGCTGGCGTCGAGACGACGTGGCTGCAGCAGGCTGCCATCGAGCAAGCGCGGCAGCAGTGCGATTGCGTCGTGGAAGGTGTCGATGGCGGCATGCTCGATGCCGGCATGGGTGCAATGGGTGATCAGGCGGCGCTTGGCGAACACGAAGTCGGCATCTTCGGATACACAGAAATCCGAACTGCCGTCGCCGATCATCAGCACGCGCGGTGCTTCGTTGGCGCGCGCCTGCGCGGCGCAGGTGCATTTGCAGGTGCCACTGCGGCAGCCTTCGGCCTGGTAGGGCGATTCCAGTTCCCAGTGGTCATCGCACCAGCGCAGGTGGTTGGCCACCACCGGCAGCTGCGCCAGGCCGTGGTTGGCGAGAATGCGATGGATCGCATAGTCCAGGCCGTCACTGACGATGCGCAGCGGAACGCCCAGCTGTCCGGCACGGCTGACAAAGGCGGCGAAGCCCGGATCGATCTGCACCTGGTCCAGATGGGCATCGAGCGTGGCCGGGTCCAGCTTCAGCAGCCGCACCTGGCCCTGCATGCATTCACGCGAGCCGATCTTTCCCGCCTTCCACTGGTCTTCCAGTTCCTGCCAGCCCGGCTGGCCGTACTTTTCCAGCAGCGAGTCGATGACATCTTCGAGGCTGATGGTGCCGTCGAAGTCACACAGGATGCTCCAGCGCATGGGCAGGTCCGTCGATGAAAGAAGCGTCCGGCACGATGCCGGGGCAGGCTCAATGTAGGCAGGCCGCCTTTCTCGTTCCTTTCCTGTTGAAAGGCTTTTTTTACGGGCTGGGAAAGCGTTCAGGAAGATGCATGGATGAATGCGCGGCGCGCAGGCCATGCATGCACGTGCGGGTCAGGCACGGGCCAGGACCTGCAGTATTTCGGCCGTCTCCTCACGGGTCTGCCAGGCGCTGTTGCCAAGGGTGAGCATGCGTGCGGCGAAGTCACGTGCATTGGGCACGTCCTCCTGCGGCACGATGCCACGCAGGTAGGCGTAGTCGGGCAGGGCACGGATGAACATACGGCTGGCGCCGAGGCCGCGCGGCCACAGTGTGTCCAGTGCGGCGTCACGCGCGCGCTGGCTGGGCAGCAGCAGCATCAGCATCGGCCAGGTGCCGCCGCTACCGGCCAGGCCATCGACCACCTCCACCGCCGGCAGTTGTGCCAGCTGCACGCGCAACTGCAGTGCGCGCAGGCGCCCGGCCTGCAGGAACGCCGGCAATCGCCGCGCGGCATGGGCACCGATGTTCTGCCGCCATCGGCTGACCCGGTGCTGCGGTATGTCCAGCGGGAAAACATCACCGACCGCGTCTTCCAGATCGCCACGCTGCAGTGCGTTGCGCAGCGGATTGCCGTACACCAGCGACAGCAGCGAGGGGCGATAACAGGCGGCAAGGCCAAGCAGCTGCACACTGCGAAGCAGCTCCCAGCGCAGGTTGAAGCGCACGTGTTCGGCGGCATGCTCGGCCAGTTCGGCGCGCAGTTCGTCATCGCGGCTGACCAGCAGGCCGCCTTCGTGCAGGCTCAACCCCTTGCCGGCGGCCAGGCTGAAGAATCCGATGTCGCCACGCAGGCCGACACTGCTGTTGCCCACCCGTGCGCCCAGCGCCTGTGCGGCATCTTCGATGACCCAGGCGCCGGCGCCGCGCGCGATGTCGCAGGCCCGTTCGACATCGGCGATGCGACCGCCGAGGTGGGTCGGCAGGATGGCCAACGTACGCGCATCGGCCAACCGCTTGAGCTGGCCGGGATCGAAGTCGAAGTGGCCGCGCCGGGTATCGCACAGCTGCACGCGCAGGCCGAGGCTGTGCACCGCGATCGGCACCAGCGGACAGGTGTAGGCCGGCATGATCACCGTGTCGCGCCTGGGCGCGCGCTTGCGCAGGGTGCGCAGGGCGATCAGCAGCGCGTGCGTGCCGGAACAGGTCAGCTGCAGCGGCGGCGTGCCCAGCTGGTTGGCCAGGATCCCGCGCAGGTCACCACCACCGGGAAGGAAGTCGCTGGCCTGCATCGGCAGGCCGGCGGTCGGTGGCAGTTCGCGCGCGAACAGGCTCATCGCAGCCCGCTCACGAGGTGCTTTCGGCGGGGCTGTGCGGGTCGTCCGCTTCCGCGCGGCCGAGGCAGACGATGCCGGCCACGATCAGCACCGCACCGACCAGGTGGTGCAGGGTGAGCGGCTCTTTCAGCAGCCAGGCCGACAGCAGCAGCACACTGATCACTTCCAGGTGCGAGGCCGCGAATGCCGGGCCGATCGGCGCATGCCGCAGCAGGCTCATCCAGGTGAAGAACGCACCCACGTAGCCCAGGATGGCGCCGTACACCCATGGTTGCGACAGCACGCGCAGCAGCCAGGTGGTGTTGGCCTCGACCGGCAGCGCAGCATCGCCGGCGTACTTGAAGCACAGCTGGGCCAGGGTGTCGAAGGCCATCAGCAGGGGGAAGCCGATCACATACAGGCGCCTCATGAGCCGGCCCCCACCACCGCCACGCCTGCTGTGACCAGCAGCATCCCGGTCACCCGCAATGGCGTGAGCTTCTCGCGGAACAGGATGCGGCCGGCGATCATCAGCGCCACGATGTTGATCGAGCCCAGCAGCACGCCCTTGGACAGCGGAACCAGTGACAGGAACGCGATCCAGGCGACGAATTCAAGCACGTAACAGGCGATGCCGATCCACAGCCAGGGGCGGCTGAGCATGTGCTTCCAGCGCTGCAGTCCCTCGCCCTCCTGCGGGTCGCTGGCGGCGGCCTTGAAGGCGAGCTGGCCACCGGTATCGAGCACGACATTGGCCAGCCACAGCAGCGTGGCAAGTGCCCCCATCTCAGGCCACCGCCTTGAGGACGCCGCTGTGTTCACCGATCCCGGTGAAGAAGCGCGCGCTGCGGCGGATCACCTCGCGGCGTTCGCGGTCGATCGTGATCATGTGGTAGCTGTCCTCCAGCACCACCAGTTCCTTCGGGCCACTGACCCGCGACATCACCAGTTCGGCATTGCCCATGCTGGCCACGTCGTCTTCGCGGGCGTGCATCACCAGGCACGGGGCGGTGACCTGGTGCAGGTGGCGGCGGGTCCAGTTGCTCAGCGCACGCATCTCAGCCAGCGCATGCCAGGGATTGCCCGGAAGGCCTGCCGCCGCGCTGTCGCCGGACAACATGGCGGCGCTGACCTGCGCACGCAGGCGCTCGTCGCGCAGGCCGTACGGCGGTTCTTCCATGAACATGCGGTCGCGGCCGATGTTGAAGCGCTTGAACCACGGTAGCAGGAACGAGAGGCGGGCGACGGCGGGTATGTTCCAGCCGTCGTAGCGGAACGTGGCGCCATACACGCCGACGCCGGACACCCAGTCCGGTCGTCGAGCAGCAAGTGCCAGGGACAGCACCGCGCCCATCGACAGGCCACCGACGAACAGCTGGTCGACCTTGCCGCGCAGGCTTGCCGCCGCATCTTCCACGCCCTGGTACCACTGTTCCCAGGTGGTCGCCAGCAGGTCATCCACGGTGCCGCAATGGCCGGGCAGCTGCACGCCGTGTACGGTGAAGCCGGCGTTGTTCAGCCCTTTGCCCAGCATGCGCATTTCCGCCGGGGTACCGGTCAGGCCGTGGACCAGCAGCACGCCCTGCGGGCCACCGGGGAGGAAGAAGTCGTGCGAGTCGGTCACCTGGCGGCTCCGGGACGGCAGTGGGGAGGGTCAGGATCGCAACCGCGATTTTCGCCAGCCTTTCAGCGCCCCGGTCCGGGTCAGGGGCCCTTCAGCAGCGGCAGCGTGATGGCGACCTTGAGCCCGCCGCCGGGGCGGTTGAGGAAGGTCAGGCGCCCGCCGAAGTGCTCCACCGCCTCGTGGGCGATGGCCAGGCCCAGGCCGGTGCCGCTGGCGGTGGTGCCGGGGGCGCGGAAGAAGCGCTCGCCCAGCCGCGGCATCACGTCCTCGGGTACGCCGGGCCCGTTGTCCTCCACGTACAGTTCGACGTCGTTGTCATCCAGCGCGTGCACGCCGACGGTAACGGTCGCATCGCGGCCGGCATAGCGCAGCGCATTGTCGATCAGGTTGTCCAGTGCTTCCTGCAGCTGGGCACCGTTGCCGAGCACGCGCAGCGGCTGGGGGCTGCCGCGGTAACCCAGATCGATGCCATCGCGGATCGCTTCAGGCACGCGTGTACCGACCCACTGCGGCACCCGTTCGCACAGGTCCAGTACCTCCACCGTCTCCGGCACGGTCTGGGCCCGGCTCAGCGCCAGCAGCTGGGTGCTGACCCGCGCGGTGCGCTGGTTGAGCCGGCGGATGTGCTGCAGTGCCTCGCGCACCGTGTCCGGGTCGCCATGCGCCAGTGCCTGGTCCACGTGCAGGGCCATGCCGGCCAACGGCGAGCGCAGCTGGTGCGCGGCGTCGGCGATGAAACGGTTCTGCAGGGTGATCATTTCCGCCTGGCGGGCAAACAGATCGTCGATGGTGCTGATCAGTGGCTGGATTTCCTCCGGCACGTCGGCGTCGGAGATCGGCGCCAGTTCGCCTCGGCGCTGTGCCAGGCGGGTCCTCAGCGGGGTCAGGATGCGAAGGCCATGGGTCACCCCGAACCAGACCAGCGCGGCAGTGCCCAGCGCCAGCATGGTCATCAGCGGGATGATGATCATCAGGATCTCTCGCGCGCGCTGGCGTCGTTCGGCCATGCTTTCGGCCACCGTCACCGCCAGCTGGTCCTGCGGATCGTTCATCGCACGCGTGCAGACGGTGGCCATGCGCACCGGCTGGCCGTTGAGAATGCCATCGTACAGGGTGGGGTCCACGCCGGTGCATTCCTGCGAAGGCGCGTAGGCACTGAAATCTGCATTGCCGCTGAGCGTCCCCTGGCGGCTGCTGTCGACGTTGAAATAGCGATGGCCGTCGGGTTCGTACTCGATCAGGAAGCGTGCTTGCGGAGACAGGTCGCTGGTCACCGGCATGGTGCTCAGCATCTGTGCGAACGAGTGCGTGTCGTCGATCAGGTTGCGGTCGTGGATGCGGTTGGAATAGTCCAGCGCAACGTAATAGGCCAGGATCGTATTGAAGGTGAGAAGGCCCAGCATCGGCAACGCCAGGAAGGCGAGCAGGCGCCGTCGCAGGCTGGGGGGGCCGCTGATCACGGCGCGCTGCCGTCCTGCGCGTCTTCCAGCATGTAGCCCAGCCCGCGCACGGTGCGGATGCCCATGCCGCCCGGCTGCAGCTTGCGGCGCAGGCGGTGCAGGGCGATGTCCAGGCCGTTGTCGGTCAGGTCCTGGCCCCAGTCGCACAGCGCTTCCACCAGCTGCGCGCGTGACACGATGCGCTCTGCACGCACCGCCAGCGCCGACAGCAGGCCGAACTCGCGTGCGGTCAGTTCAAGTGATTGGTCGTCGATCCATACGCGGTGCCCGGCCAGGTCCAGGCGCAAGCGGCCGATGCGCAGGTCCGGATTGCCATTGCTGGTGACCCGCCGCAGCTGTGCACGCACGCGGGCTTCGAATTCATCCAGTGCGAACGGCTTGACCAGGTAGTCGTCGGCACCGAGGTCGAGCACGCGCACCCGCTCGGCCAGGCCGTCACGCGCGGTCACCACCAGCACCGCCAGGCCATCGCCGCGCTGGCGCAGTCGTTGCAGCACGTCGCGGCCATCTAGTTGCGGCAGCCCCAGATCCAGCACCAGCAGTGCATACTGGGTCGAGCCCAGTGCTGCATCGGCGTGCGCACCGTTGTCGACGTGGTCGACCACGTGCCCCTGCCGGCGCAGCGAGGCGCACAGGCCGGAGGCGATGTCCGGGTCGTCTTCAGCAATCAGAACGCGCATGCGCGGGGCTCCTGTAACGGTCAGGCCCACCGGCTGGACGGGGCGGGCCTCTCGGCTGCCGAAGGGTAGCCGCAAACCGGGTGAAGGTGGAGCGCGCCGGGACCTCCCGGCGCCGTCACGCTGTCCCTCCATTCAGTCCTGCAGCCCCGGCTCACCCAGCGCCAGCGGCATCCGGGAGCCATCCAGCAGGCCACGGCTGAGCTTGCCCTCCTCGATGAACAGCAGTTCGCCGTTCTCGCCGTTCTTGATGCTGCTGTCGATGGCGATCACGCGGTCGCCGTGGAAGCTGCTGACGTGTGGCATCGAGGTATGGCCGACCACGATGCGCTTGAGCTGCAGGCGGTCGAGCACGGCCTGCACACCCGCGGTGTCGAGGCGGCCATCGAAATAGCCGCGGTACCAGATCGGGCTGGTCTTGCCGTCATACAGCGGTGCGGTGGCCGGGTCGGCCTTCACTTCGGCCTTGGGCAGGCCCAGCGAGGCCTGGTAGGCCGCGTTGGTGCGTGCCGGGTCCAGCGCCAGCTGCACCGCCTCGGGCGAGATGCCGCCGTGCAGGAACAGGGTATCGCCGATCTTCAGCAGTACCGGTCGGGTGCGCAGCCACTGCCCGATCACCGAGTCGGCGCCATACAGCTGCGGGTAGCTGCGGCCCAGCAGCTGGGCGCTGCGCAGGTACTTCGGGTTGACGTAGCGCAGGTCGTCGTACAGCACCATGGTTTCGTGGTTGCCGAGCACGAAGTGCACGGCGCCACCGGCGGCGGCCGCCTGCTGCTGCAGGCCGTAGAGCAGCCAGAACGCCTCGGTCACCTGCGGGCCGCGGTCGAACACGTCGCCGGCGATGACCAGGGTGTCCTTGCCCAGCGCCCAGCGATCTTCCGCGTCGATCACGTGGTGGGCACGCAGCAGGCGCACCAGCAACCCGTACTGGCCGTGGATGTCGGACAGCGCGACGATGCGCGGTGTGGCCGGCAGCACCGACACCGAGGCTGCATTCGGCGCAGCCACGTGCACGGTGTGTTCGTAGCCGCAGCGCGGTGCGATATCGGTCCCTGTTGCCCCGGAGGCAAGCGTGCGCGATTCGACCATGTCGGCGCAGATCCATTGGGCCTGCACCTGGTCGCCCTGGCGGAACACATAAGGGCCATCGGCCTGCACGTGGTCGGCGGGCGCGGCCACCTCGCGCGCCTGCGTGGTTCCGGCGCTGCAGGCCAGCAACGGCAGCAGCAGGGCGGTCATCAGGGAAGGGCGATAGCGCGACATCGTCGGTGTCCGGCGGTGGAAACATCCGATGCTAACCGGCGCGGCCGGGTCGCGGTGTGCGCGAATGGGCGGGTCAGGCGCTGTGCCCGTCGTCCCTGAGCTTGCGCACACGGGTGGCGGCGGCCTGCAGGGGCCGACCGTCGCGCCCGCGCGGCTGCATGTACGGCAGCGGGCGACGTGTGCTGGATTCGATCAGCTGCGAATGGGCCTCACCGGCAGCGAAGCGATGGCGTTCGCCCCACTGGCGCAGCGCGACCAGCACCGGGAACAGCGCCTGGCCCGCGGCGGTGAGCACGTATTCCTGGTAGGCCGAGCCGTCGGAGGCCGGTTGCAGTTGCAGGATGCCGGCCTCGACCAGCCTGCGCAGGCGATCGCTGAGGATGTTGCGCGCCGCGCCGAGGCTGCGCTGGAAGTCGCCGAAGCGGCTGACGCCGTCGAAGGCATCGCGGATCACCAGCAGTGCCCAGCGATCACCGAGCAGGTCGGCGCTGCGGGCAACGGGGCAGGGGCTGTCTGCGTGCATGGCGGTCTCCGTCCTATGTGGTTGCAGTTTAAAACCAAAGTGGCTAGCCTGCATCCGGTTTCAATATGAAACCAGATGACGAATGCCATGCCGATTCCACGCCCCCTGCTGGTGCTGCTTGCGGTTGCCGCCGGCGCCAGCGTTGCCAACGTCTATTACGCGCAGCCGCTGCTGGATCAGCTTGCACGCGCCTTTGCACTGGACCGGGCCGTGGCCGGCGCGGTGCTGGCTGCCACCCAGGCCGGCAGCGTGCTGGCGTTGCTTGGCCTGCTGCCGCTGGCGGACCGCGGTGACCGGCGACGCCTGCTGCGGCTGCAGCTGATCGCACTGGTGCTGGCCCTGTTGTGGCTGGCGGCGTCGCGCACGGCGAGCTGGCTGTTGTCTGGCATGCTGCTGGCCGGATTGCTGGGCACGGCGCTGACCCAGGGCCTGATCGCCTACACCGCCACGCTGGCACCGCCCGAGCAGCGCGGTCGCATGGTTGGCGTGGTGCAGGGCGGAGTGTTCATCGGCCTGCTGCTGGCGCGCGTGCTGTCTGGTACGGTGGCGGCGGCCTTTGGCTGGCAGAGGGTCTACCTGCTGTCCGCGGTGGTGATGGCGGCATTGGCGGCGCTGCTGTGGCAGCGCTTGCCCGCAGTACCGGTGCCGTCGGTCCCTCCACGCTGGCATGAGCTGCTGGGCTCGATGCTGGGCATGCTGCGCCGGGATCGAACGCTGCGCGAGCGCGGTCCACTGGCGTTGCTGCTGTTTGCCGGACTCAACGTGTTCTGGGCGGCGGCCCCCTTGCCGCTGTCGGCCCCACCGCTGCAGTGGTCCACTGCGGCCATCGGTGCGCTCGGCCTGGCCGGGGTGGCAGGTGCATTGATGGCGTCGCGGGTCGGGCACTGGATGGACCGCGGTTTTGCCGATCGGGTCAGTCTTGGCGCGCTGCTGTTGATGCTGGTCGCGTGGTGGCCGCTGCTGGGCCTGCCGCAGTCGCTGTCGTTGCTGCTGCTGGGCGTGATCGTGCTCGATCTGGGTGGGCAGGCGCTGCATGTCTCGAACCAGGCGCTGCTGCTGCGCGCGCCGGGCGAGCAGCATGGACGCCTGGTGGCGCTTTACATGCTCTTCTATGCGGTGGGTAGTGGTGTCGGTGCGGCTGCCGGGCCCTGGATGCAGGCCCGGCACGGCTGGCCTGCCGTGTGCCTGCTGGGCGCCGGCATCGCGCTGCTGGCGCTGCTGTGGTGGGCAGCGTGGCGGAGGCGGGCGGTGAAAGCAGCGGCTGGCGCGCGAATCGGTAGAGTCGACTGTTAGTCGACTGCTCCTCGTTCCGACGGCGAAAAGCTCCGCGCTGCGCGCGGTAGTCGACTAACAGTCGACTCTACCCGCCACCGGGATTTTTCATTTCCGCCAGTTCAGCGCTGCAACGCGCGCCGCCCCGGGGCTTCCTGCAGGTCCGCGCTGGCCACCACCACGCGGTTGCGGCCGCTGCGCTTGGCCTCGTACATCGCCGCGTCGGCACGTGCCATCAACCGCTCGTAGTCCGGGTGGCCATCATGGCCGGCCACGCCGATGCTGGCAGTCAGCGACAGAGCCTGGCCGTTGGCCAGTGCCACTGGCGACTGCGCGATCTGCCGGCGCAGGCTCTCGGCGATCACCGTGGCCTGTGACTCACTGGCGGCAACCAGCACCACCACGAACTCCTCGCCGCCGTAGCGGAACAGGTAGTCGCTGCCGCGGGTCAGCTGGCCGAGCAGGCCGGCGACGTGCTGCAACGCGCGGTCGCCGGCATCGTGGCCGTGGCCGTCGTTGATCGCCTTGAAGTGATCCAGGTCGAGCAGCAGCAGCGAGAACGGCGTGCGGTTGCGCGTGGCCAGCTCGATCTCCCTGCGCAGCACGGTAGGCAGGAAGCGGCGGTTGAGCAGGTTGGTCAGGGCATCGCTGCCGGCATCCAGTTCACCGATGCGTTCGAACAACAGCGTCATCAGGGTACGGATGGCGGCCAGGTCCTCGCGGATGGCCGGCAGCACCGCCAGTCGTTGCGCCGGGGTGTCATGGCTTGCCCGCTGCAGGTTGCCGTCGATGCGGGCCATCAGTTGGCCGACCTGCTGGGTTTCGCTGCTATCGCCGAAGCTGGGGATGCCCTTGTGGGTGAACCACAGGCCGAATTCCGAGCTCGCCAGGCTGGCGCTTTCGCTGGCCTGCACGTGGCCGGCGAGTGCGTACAGCAGGGCGTTCTCCCAGTCCAGCAGCAGTGCACGCTGGCGCTCGCGTTCAGTACCGACATTCTGCACCAGCGAGAACAGCCGATAGGCAGCATCGGCACGGGTGGAGCGCTCGCGTGCATGGGTGTAGGCCAGGGTCATGCCTTCCATGGCGATGTCCATGATCGCGCTGAGGCAGTCGATGGCGGCGAACGCGGTGGCGCTGTCGGGCGCGTCGTCGCGCAGGCGCACGAACAGCTCGTGCTTGAGTACGCGCGCGCCGCGGGTGACCAGGTCGACCGGAATGCCGACCCGGGCATGCACATCACCGATCACGCGTTGCGAGGCAACGGTGGCGGCAATGCCGTCGGCATCAGTGGTCAGCAGCTGCACCAGCCAGCGCTGCATGGCCGGTTGCAGGCGTTGCTTGACCTGATCGTGGGACAGGAAGCGGCGTGCACGCCCGTCCTGCAACAGCACTTCGTAGAAGCGTTGGGCCAGCGCCGGCGGGGCATCGGTTGCGGCGGCGTGCAGCAGCGCGGTGGCGGCCGGGCCGGCCTGTTGCAGGCAGTGCTGCCAGGCCTCGGCCAGCGGCTGGCTGGCATCGTCCAGTTGGGGTGGTTCCACGTCGATCTCTGACTGCGTACGGCAAACCACGGGTATCGGCCGCGGTGGCGTGCGGTTGATGGTGGGCAAGCCGGCCAGTTTAAGCGCGATGCAGGGTCGTCCGGCACGCAGGCCACATCACGCCTGCGGTATCAATGAGCGAACGCATTTGAGAATCACTCGCATTGATGGGAGAATGCGCGCACGGATCGGGCCGCAGGCGACTGCAGCGACGCTCCGCCTCCCCCTCGTCGTTGCCTCAAGCCCTTTGCCAGAGGCCACGTTGCCCTGCCAGAAGGTCCAGATCATGTCTCCTGCCGTTGTCCTCTCGCCGCGCCCGCTGGCGCTCGCCGTTGCCGCCCTGCTGGCGGGCAGCGCCCTGACCGCCCAGGCTGAAGCCGACGCCACCGATATCGACACGGTGCACGTCACCGCCTCGCAGATTGCCCGCCAGGCGTTGGGTACCTCGACGATCACCGCCGAGGACATCGCCAGGCGCCCACCGGCCAACGACATCGCCGAACTGCTGCGCACCATGCCGGGCGTCAACCTCACCGGCAACAGCGCCTCGGGCCAGTACGGCAACAACCGCCAGATCGACCTGCGCGGCATGGGCCCGGAAAACACCCTGATCCTGGTCGACGGCAAGCGCATCGGTGCGCGCGATGCCGTGCGCATGGGCCGCAGTGGCGAGCGCAACACGCGCGGCGACACCAACTGGGTGCCGGCGGAGATGATCGAGCGCATCGAAGTGCTGCGCGGCCCGGCGGCGGCACGCTATGGCTCCGGTGCTTCCGGTGGCGTGGTCAACATCATCACCAAGCGCCCGACCGGCGACCTGACCGGTGCCGTCGACCTGTACGGGCTGGTGCCCGAACACAGCGCCGAAGGTGGCAGCGAGCGCGTCGGCCTGCAGCTGAGTGGGCCGATGACCGACACGCTGTCGTTCCGCCTGTACGGCAACCTCAACAAGACCGACGCCGATTCACTCGATCTCAACCGCCGGTACGCCACCCAGCCGAACGCAGTGCCACCGGCTGGCCGCGAGGGCGTCAAGAACCGCGACATCAACGCGCTGCTGCGCTGGGACGTGACCGCCGACCAGGTGGTCGAGTTCGAAGCCGGCACCAGCCGCCAGGGCAACATCTACGCCGGCGACCGCGCGGTCAGCACCACGGGTACTTCGACCGGCATCGATCTGGCTGCGCTGGCCGACGGCAAGGCGGAAACCAACCGCATGTACCGCAACACCGGCGCGGTCACCCATCGTGGCCGCTGGGGCGATGTGACCTCGCGGGTGACCGCCGCGGTGGAGGCGGTGAACAACTCACGCATCAATGAAGGCCTGGCCGGTGGCCCGGAGGGCAGCTTCAACGGCACCGACTGGTCGACCTCGCGCCTGCGCAACTACCAGCTGGATGGCGAAGTGAGCTTTCCGACCACGCTGGGCGGCGCCGAGAACATCTGGACGCTGGGCTTTGAATACCTGGACAGCCGCCTGACCGACCCGTACTCGATGAGCCAGTCCAGCAGCAGCGGCGGTGGCATCCCGGGGCTGTCGGCCGATCGTGCGCGCGGCAAGGCCGATGCGCAGACCACGGCGGTGTTCGTGGAAGACAACATCTACCTGGGCGAGCGCTGGATCGTTACCCCGGGCCTGCGCTTCGACCACCACAGCCAGTTCGGCAACAACACCAGCCCCAGCCTCAACGCGCAGTTCCGCATCAGCAGCGACTGGGGGGTGAAGGGCGGCATTGCCCGCGCGTTCAAGGCGCCGAACCTGTATCAGTCCAATCCGGACTATCTCTACTACACCCGCGGCAACGGCTGCCCCAATGCGCTGCCGAGCCTGGGCGCCGGTTGCTACATGCGCGGCAACGCGGACCTGAAGGCGGAAACCAGCCTGAACAAGGAACTGGGCATCGAATGGGCACCGCAGAGCGGCTGGCAGGCGTCGTTGACCTACTTCCACAACGATTACAAGGACAAGATCCAGGCCGGCTACACCCAGATCGGGCTGACCGCCGACACCAAGGGCCGCATCTTCCGCTGGGAGAACGCGCCGAAGGCGATCGTGCAGGGGCTGGAAGGCAACCTGGTCATTCCGCTGCTGGGCGAGCAGGGCAACCGCCTGAAGTGGAGCAACAACTTCACCTACATGGTGGAAAACGAGAACAAGACCACGCACCAGCCGTTGTCGGTGATTCCGAAGTACACGATCAACACCATGCTGGACTGGCAAGCCACCGACAGGCTGTCCGTACTGCTGACCGGCACCTTCTACGGCAAGCAGGAACCGGCCACGACCAACATCAACAACGACCCGCGCTGCACCGGCAGCTGCGATGCATCGATCGCGCTGCAGGATCGTGGCGCGTACAACATCTGGGGCGTGAGCGCGCGCTACAAGGTGACCGAGACGGTCAGCTTCGGCTTCGGCGTGAACAACCTGGCCGACAAGCGCCTGTTCCGCGAGGCCAACAGCAGCGATGCCGGTGCGGCGACCTACAACGAACCGGGCCGGGCCTACTGGGCCAGCCTTCGCTTCGGCTTCTGACCGCAGGCCGGCGTCGGTCTGCAGCCCTCGCCGGGCCATGCCCGACGAGGGCTCGTGTGGCCTGCAATGTTATAAACACCGTAATAGTCTCCCCCGCCAGCACGGCGTAGCCTGCACCGCATCGCAAAGGAGCTGTTGCCATGGGCCACGACCACGATCACCTGCCATCCCAGATCCGCCACGAGAAACCCTTGTGGTGGGCACTCGGCCTGACCACCACCTTCCTCGTCGTCGAAGTGGTGGGCGCGTTCTGGACCAACAGCCTGGCGCTGTTGTCCGACGCCGCGCACATGGCCACCGATGCGCTGGCGCTGATGATCGCGCTGGTCGCGGTACGGTTGAGCCGGCGCCCGCCGGATGCGCGCCGCACCTACGGCTATGCACGGCTGGAAGCGTTGGGCGCGATGATCAACGGTGCCATGCTGTTCGTGGTCGCCGCCTACATCCTGTGGGAGGCGGTCGGCCGCTTCCGCCAGCCGCAGGAGATCGCCTCCTCCGGCATGCTGGTGATCGCGGCTGCGGGCCTGGTCATCAACCTGATCTCGATGCGCCTGCTGCAGGCGGGCAGTGGCGAGAGCCTCAACGTGAAGGGCGCCTACCTGGAAGTGTGGGCCGACATGCTCGGCTCGGTGGCTGTGATTGCGGGCGCATTGTTGATCAAGTGGACCGGATGGAAACCGATCGACCCGATCCTGGCCGTGCTGATCGGCCTGTGGGTGCTGCCGCGTACCTACGTGCTGATGCGTGAAGCGATCAACGTGCTGCTGGAAGGCGTGCCCAAGGGCATGGACGTGGACAGGGTGCGCGACAGCCTGTCCGGCCACGCCGCAGTCCTGGACGTGCATGACCTGCACGTGTGGGCGCTGGCTTCCAGCACCCCGGCGCTGACCGCGCACATCGTGATGCGCGAGGGCACCGATGCCGATGCGCTGCGCCGTGAGCTGGGCGGACGCCTGCATGATGACTTCGGTATCGAGCACGTGACACTGCAGATCGAAGCGGACCACTGCGGCGAAGCCTGTGGCGGGCCGGCGCCGGCCAAGGGCGGCGGACACGAGGGCCATGAAGGCCACGACCACGGCGAGGACGCGCAGGGCCATCGTGGCCATGTGCATCGTTGATCGAAGATGACGCGCGCGCCGGGAGACGCCCGGCGCAGCTATTCGTCCCGCCGCGAGGCCAGCCGATCCGCCAGCCGGGTTGGCTCCGGCAGCCGATAGCCACGCAGGGTGTGCTGCACCCAGCCCAGCGCGGTATCGGCACTGATCCGATGGCCACCGGCCACGAACAGCGGCTTGCAGCGAACCTTGCTGCGCAGCACCCAGCCCAGCTGCTCTTCGCCGTCCAGCAGTGGTGTATGCGCGCCGGCCTCGGCGCCCGGTTCGACGAACCTTCCCACCAGTTTCGATTTCGCCACGCCGATGCTCGGCAGGTCGGTGACCACGCCCAGATGCGCGGCCACGCCCAGCCGGCGCGGATGGCTGATGCCGTGGCCATCGACGAACACCACGTCCGGTGCCCGCGGCAGCAGCGCCAGCGCGGCCAGCAGCGCCGGCAGCTCGCGGAAGCTGAGCAGGCCGGGGATATAGGGCATCACCGTGGGGATGCGCGCGATCTCCTGCGCCACGGGCTGCAGCGTCCTTGCATCCAGCAGCACCGCCGCGGCGCGGGTAATGGCACCGTTGTCCTCGAAGCCGACGTCCAGCCCGGCCAGCCAGCGCACGTCACGGGGCAGGCGGTCCTGGCGTTCCACGCGGGCGGCCAGTTGCAGCTGTTGCGCGCGGGCAGCGGTGACGCTGCCTTCCCAGCGCCCGGGGTCGATCACCGTATTCATTGGCTCCAGCATCGCATGCGCGGCGCCACGGCACGGTGAGCGGCCACCGGGGCTACAATGGCGGCCTGCCTTTCCTCGCGTTGGAGACCCTGCAGTGACCCGTAAACTCGTACTGTTGCGCCATGGCCAGAGCCAGTGGAACCTGGACAACCGCTTCACCGGCTGGGTCGATGTCGACCTGACCGAGCAGGGGCGACGGGAAGCGGCTGCCGCCGGTCGCCTGATGCGCGAGGAAGGCCTGCAGTTCGACGTCGCCCATACCTCCGTGCTGAAGCGCGCCATCCACACCCTGCAGGGTGCGCTGGCCGAGCTGGAGCAGGACTGGCTGCCGGTGAACAAGTCCTGGCGCCTCAACGAGCGCCACTACGGCGGCCTGCAGGGCCTGGACAAGGCCGAGACCGCTGCCAAGCACGGCGAAGAGCAGGTGAAGGTGTGGCGTCGTTCGTACGACATCCCGCCGCCGCCGATGGACCTGGAAGATCCGGGCCACCCGATCCATGACCGCCGTTACGCCGGGCTGGACCGCAACGCGCTGCCGGGCACCGAATCGCTGGCCACCACCCTGGACCGCGTGCTGCCGTACTGGCACGACGCCATCGCGCCGCAGCTGAAGGACGGCAAGACCGTGCTGGTCACCGCCCACGGCAACTCGCTGCGTGCGTTGTACAAGTACCTCAACAACGTCTCGCGCGAGGAAATCCTCGAGCTGAACATCCCGACCGGCATCCCGCTGCTGTTCGAACTGAACGATGACCTGACCGTGCAGTCGTTCCGCTACCTCGGCGACCCGGAAGCGGCGCGCAAGGCCGCCGAAGCCGTAGCCAACCAGGGCAAGGCGAAATAAGAAGCAGAAGGCCGGCGCAAGCCGGCCTTTCTTTTTGTAGAGCCGAGCCCACGCTCGGCTGACGCTGTCGCAACCCGGTAGAGCCACTTCATGGTGGCTGCATGTTCCGGCTACGACGGATCCAGCAGGCGCACCTTCGGCGACTGCAACGCAGCAATGTCGATGACGTGGTCCTGGCATATCACCTGGTAATGCGTGAATGGGCCCGGGTAACGGGTATCAGCGAAGGTGGCACGGCCCAGATATTCAAGGAACTTCGAATGGCTGTAGCGGCGGAACAGGTTGCCGCTCCAGGCTTCGGAGTCGTCCCAGCTCTGGTAGGACTCGTTGTGCACGGCGTAGCTGATGTAGTGGTCCCAGATCAGTTCAAACCGCTGCGAGTGGGGTACCACCTCTATCGCACGCACGTCATCGATTGAACGTCCATGACCGAGCTCCACGCGGGAGGGCTTACCGACCACCCGGCCCTCCTCGACGACCAGGCGCAGACGATTCGCTTCCGGCTCGCCAATCTCAGCAAGAAACAGAAACTCACAGGTGTCGAGGGCCAGCAGCAGCGCAGGTTCGTCCATGGTCATGAGGTCCAGTGATCGCAGAGGCCAGAGCATACCGGCGCGCGGCGGGAGCTACGCCGTGGGCTCTGTGACCTTTGGCCGGTCCCCAACCTCACGCCCCCGGCTACCCTGTGAAATTACCCGCAGGAGAGCCTCATGAACGTCCGCAACCTGGTCCCGCTGGGCCTGACCATCGCCATCGCTGCCTCGCTGGCCGCCTGTGGCAAGAACGAAACCGCGCCGGCGGCCAGTGCCGACGCCAAGCCGGCCTTCGACCTGTCGCAGATCAAGACGCCGCTGATCTCGCTCAACAGCGCCGACCTGGATCCGGCCATTTCGGCCTGTACCGACCTCAATGGCTTCGTCAACAGCAAGTGGCTGAAGGCCAACCCGGTGCCGGGCGACCAGACCACCTGGGGCAGCTTCGAGATCCTGCGCGAGCGCTCGCTGGAAGTGCAGCACGCGCTGGTGCAGCAGGCCGCCGCCAGCCAGGCCAATGCCGGCTCGGTGAAAGCCAAGATCGGTGACATCTGGAAGACCGGCAACGACGAGGCCAAGATCGAAGCCGCCGGCCTGGCGCCGCTGCAGCCGCAGCTGGACAAGATCACCGCGCTGAACGACACCGCCGCCATCACCCAGTACCTGCGCGACAGCCAGGCCGAAGGCAAGGGCGTGTTGTTCTCGCTGTTCGCCAATGCCGACTACAAGGATTCGGCCAACGTCATCGCCTATGTCGGCCAGGGCGGCCTGGGCCTGCCGGAGAAGGGCTACTACTTCGACGATGCGCAGGCCAAGATCCGCGACGCCTACGTGGCCTACATCGCACAGGTGCTGACCCTGTCCGGCGTGGACGCGGCGCAGGCCGCCGAGCAGGCCAAGGCCGTGATGGCCTTCGAAACCCGCCTGGCCAAGGCCTCGATGTCGCGCATCGAAATGCGTGACCCGGCCAAGCGCTACAACCCGCTCAGCGCCGCCGACGCCGACAGGCTGACCCCGAACTTCAGCTGGACCGCGCTGTTCGACACCCTGAAGGTACCGGCCGCGCAGAAGTTCTCGCTGGCCCAGCCGGGCTTCTTCGGTGAAATGGACAAGATGCTCGCCGACGTGCCGGCCAGCACCTGGCAGGCCTACCTGCGCTTCCACACCATCGACGATGCCGCGCCGTACCTGAGCAGCCAGTTCGAGAAGGCCAACTTCGATTTCTACGGCACCACCCTGCGTGGCCAGAAGGAAATGCAGCCGCGCTGGAAGCGCGTGCTGGAGTCGGTCAACGGTGGCATGGGTGAGGCCCTGGGCCAGCTGTACGTCGACGCCGTGTTCCCGGCCGAGTCGAAGGTGGCCATGCAGCACCTGGTGGAGAACCTGTCGCAGGCATTGAAGGCGCGCCTGGAGCAGCTGCCGTGGATGGGCGAGGAAACCAGGAAGAAGGCACTGGAAAAGTGGGCCAGCTTCACCCCGAAGATCGGCTACCCGGACAAGTGGCGTGACTGGTCGGGCCTGCAGACCAACGGCGACAGCTACCTGGGCAACATGCAGGCAGCACGTGCGTTCAACTACCGCTACATGCTGGACAAGATCGGCAAGCCGGTGGACAAGACCGAGTGGGGCATGACCCCGCAGACCGTCAACGCGTACTACAACGCCACCAAGAACGAGATCGTGTTCCCGGCGGCGATCCTGCAGGCGCCGTTCTTCGACGCCAAGGCCGATCCGGCGCTGAACTACGGCGGCATCGGTGCGGTCATCGGCCACGAAATGATGCACGGCTACGACGACTCGGGCAGCCAGTTCGCCGCCAACGGCAACTTCGACAACTGGTGGACCGACGCCGACCGCAAGGCCTTCACCGAGCGTACCGACCAGCTGGTCGCGCAGTTCGACGGCTACGAGTCGGTGCCGGGCGTATTCGTGAAGGGCAAGCTGACCCTGGGCGAGAACATCGGCGACCTGGGCGGCCTGACCGTGGCCTACGACGCGCTGCAGATGGCGCTGAAGGAAGACCCGAAGGCCAATGTCGAAGTTGACGGCTATAGCCAGGATCAGCGTTTCTTCATGAACTGGGCCACCGTGTGGCGCCGCAACTTTACCGATGGCGAGCTGCGCGTGCGCCTGAACACCGATCCGCACGCGCCGGCCAATTTCCGTGCCAACGGTGCGCCGTCGAACATGCCCTCGTTCGCTGCTGCATTCCAGTGCAAGGCGGGTGATGCGATGGTGCGCGCCGACGACAAGCGTGTGGTGATCTGGTGATCGATCACCCGTGACGCGTGGAGCGAAAGGCCCGGCGAACGCCGGGCCTTTCGTTTGCCCGGCCGATCTCAGGCCAGCGCCGGTTCCCGCTCCAGCATGCGATGGAAGCGTTGCAGCACGTACGGATCCACCAGCCCGCCGGCCTGCTCGTCGATGATCCGCAATGCGGCCTCATGCTCCATCGCGTCGCGATACGGGCGCACGCTGGTCATCGCATCGTAGGCATCGGCGATGGTGACGATGCGCGCGCCCAGCGGGATGGATTCGCCGCGCAGCCCATCGGGGTAGCCGCTGCCATCGAAGGCCTCGTGATGGGCGCGGATCAGCCGCGCCACCGGCAAGGCGTCGCTGCGGCCGGTGGCCAGGAAGATGTGTTCGCCGCGTACCGGATGCTCGCGCATGATCGCGCGCTCCTCGTCGGTATGCCGGCGGGGTGCCAGCAGCACGTCATCGGGTATGCCGATCTTGCCGATGTCATGGAAGCGCGCGGCCAGGCCGATCTGCGCACGGGCCTCGTCATCAAGATCGCAGTGCGTGGCCAGGCGCTGCGCGAGCAGGCCGACGCGGTCGCAGTGGTGGCGGGTGTAGGCGTCGCGCATCTGCAGCGACATCGAGAGGGCATCGATCAGGCAGGCCTGCGCGTGCAGCAGGTCGGGGGCGGGTACGGCGTCAGGGAACATGGTCATCCGCCCGCACCGGGTGGGGACCGGTGCGGGGTGTTCGGGGGGCGATCAACCCGGGGCGAGGGTGGTCAGAAGGGCGCGGGCCGCATTGAAGCGGTCTTCCGGCAACGGCAGCGGGTGCTTGATGCGCAGCTTGTCGGGCCCTTCCATGGCATAGAGGTTCGGTTGTTTCTGGATCAGCTGGATCACCGCCATCGGATCGATGTTCGGCTTGGACTCGAACACGATGCGGCCGCCGTTCTCGCCCAGGTCGAGCTTGCGGATGCCCAGCGTATTGGCTTTCAGCTTCAGCTCGGCGATGGCGAACAGGTGCTTGGCTGCATCCGGCAGCAGGCCGAAGCGGTCGATCATCTCCACCTGCAGTTCGCGCAGCGCATCGCTGTCGCGCGCGCTGGAAATGCGCTTGTACAGGGTCAGGCGGGTGTGCACGTCCGGCAGGTAGTCTTCCGGGATCAGCGCCGGCACATGCAGCTCGACCTCGGCGCCGCGCACTTCCTCACCGGCATCCAGGTCAGGCAGCTTGCCCTGCTTGATGCTGCGTACCGCGCGTTCCAGCAGCTCGGTATACAGGCTGAAGCCGACCTCGGCCATCTGCCCGCTCTGGTCCTCGCCCAGCAGTTCACCGGCGCCGCGGATTTCCAGATCGTGGGTGGCCAGGGTGAAGCCGGCGCCCAGCTCGTCCATCGAGGCGATCGCTTCCAGGCGCTTCTCGGCGTCGGGGGTGATCGCGCGACGGTCGGGGGTGATCAGGTAGGCGTAGGCACGGTGGTGCGAACGGCCGACGCGGCCACGCAGCTGGTGCAGCTGGGCCAGGCCGAAACGGTCGGCACGGTTGATGATGATGGTGTTGGCGTTGGGGATGTCGATGCCCGATTCGATGATCGTGGTCGACAGCAGCACGTTGAAGCGCTGCTTCTGGAAATCCAGCATCACCTTTTCCAGTTCGCGCTCGGGCATCTGCCCGTGGGCGATGCCGATGCGTGCCTCCGGCACCAGCTCGGACAGCTCGCGCTGCATGCGGCCGATGCTCTCCACGTCGTTGTGCAGGAAGTACAGCTGGCCACCGCGCGCCAGTTCGCGCTGGAAGGCTTCGCGCAGCAGCGCGTTGTCCCACTGGGTGATGAAGGTCTGCACCGCCAGCCGGTTCGGCGGTGGCGTGGCGATGATCGACAGGTCACGCAGGCCGGCCATGGCCATGTTCAAGGTGCGCGGGATCGGCGTGGCGGTCAGGGTCAGCAGGTGCACATTGGCGCGCAGCGCCTTCAGCGCTTCCTTCTGGCGCACGCCGAATCGCTGCTCCTCGTCGACGATGACCATGCCCAGGTCCTTGAACTTCACGTCCGGCTGCAGCAGGCGATGGGTGCCGACGATGACGTCGATGGTGCCAGCGGCCACCTTCTCCAGTTCGGCCTTGATTTCCTTGCTGGTCTTGAAGCGCGACAGCACTTCAACCTTCAGCG
The DNA here is from genome assembly GCF_030910085.1 of Stenotrophomonas maltophilia group sp. RNC7. Taxonomy (NCBI): domain Bacteria; kingdom Pseudomonadati; phylum Pseudomonadota; class Gammaproteobacteria; order Lysobacterales; family Lysobacteraceae; genus Stenotrophomonas; species Stenotrophomonas maltophilia group sp. RNC7. The sequence continues at coordinate 133,074 of NZ_JAVFVN010000993.1, forward strand.
GGTAATCGGCGAAACGGTCGCGGAAGTTGCGGTAATGCTGCTCGGCCAGCAGCGTGGTCGGCACCAGCACCGCCACCTGCTTGCCGGCACTGGCCGCAGCAAATGCAGCGCGCACCGCCACCTCGGTCTTGCCGAAGCCGACGTCGCCGCAGACCACGCGGTCCATCGGCTGGCTGCTGGCCAGGTCGCGCAGGGTGGCATCGATCGCGGCCAGCTGGTCGGGGGTTTCCTCGAACGGGAATCCGGCGGCGAACGGCTCGTACATCGCGCGGTCGACCTGCAGTGCCAGGCCGGCACGCGCCTGGCGGCGGGCCTGGATCTCCAGCAGTTCGGCGGCCACATCGCGCACCTTCTCGGCGGCCTTGCGCTTGGCCTTGCTCCATTGCTCGCCACCGAGCGAATGCAGCGGTGCGGTTTCGGCCGAAGCGCCGGAGTAGCGGCTGATCAGGTGCAGCTGGGCGACCGGTACATACAGGCGGTCGCCCTTGGCATATTCGATCTCGAGGAACTCGCCGGGCATGCCGCCGACGTCCATCGCGATCAGGCCACGGTAGCGGCCGACGCCATGATCCTCGTGCACGATCGGCGCACCCTCGGTCAGCTCGCCGAGGTCGCGGATGATCGCCTCCGGCTCGCGGCCGGCACGGCGCGTGCGGCGGGTGCTGCCGGCGCGCTCGGGGAACAGCTGGCGCTCGGTCAGCACCGCGATGCGCGGATCGTCCAGCGCGAAGCCATCTTCCAGCGGCGCCACCGCGATCGCGAAGCGCGCATCGCTAGCGAGGAAACTGGGCAGGTCGGCCACCACCGGCGGCTTCAGCTCGGCGGCCTGCAGCACTTCCAGCAGTGCCTCGCGGCGGCCGGGCGAATCGGCGGCGATCAGTACCCGGCCCGGATAATGGCCGAGGAAGGATTTCAGCGCATCGCCGGCGGGGGCTTCGCGTGCGGCCACCGGCAGCGGGGGCAGCGGCTGGTCGCCCAGCGCGTGCGCGTCGGCGATGCGTGCGTGGTCGGCGGCCCATACCTCGATGCGCGGGGCATCATTCAGGCGCTCGCGCAGCAGCTCCGGCGACAGGTACAGCGCCGACGGCGGCAGCAGCGGCCGTTCCACATCGTGGCGGCGCTGCTCATAACGCTCGCCGGTCTGCGCCCAGAACGCCTCGGCGGCTTCGCCGGCACCGGCACAGACCACTGGCAGGCTGCCGCTGGGCAGGTAGTCGAACAGGGTTGCGGTGCGCTCGAAGAACAGCGGCAGGTAGTACTCGACGCCGGCCGGCGCCAGCCCGGATTTCAGATCCTGGTACAGCGCGCTGCGCCGGGTATCGACATCGAAGCGCTCGCGCAGCGTGGCCAGCACGCGGGCGATGCTGGCCTCGTCCATGGGCACTTCGCGGCCCGGCAGCATGTGCACGGCCTCGACCTTGTCCAGCGAACGCTGGCTTTCCGGATCGAAGGCACGGATCGAATCGATGTCCTCGTCCAGCAGTTCCACCCGCAGCGGCTCGCCGGCGCCCATCGGGAACACGTCGAGCAGGCCACCGCGCACGGCGAAGTCACCCGGGTCCATCACCTGCGGCACGTTGCGGTAGCCGGCGCTTTCCAGGCGGCGCTTCTCAGCTTCCAGATCCAGGCGCTGGCCGACCTTCAGGTCGAAGCTGCCACCAATGACGTAGCTGCGCGGGGCCAGCTGCTGCAGCAGGGTCTGCACCGGCACGATCACCAGGCCACGCTTCAGCGTGGGCAGGCGGTGCAGGGCAGCCAGGCGCTGCGAGATGATGTCCGGATGCGGGCTGAAGCGGTCGTAGGGCAGGGTTTCCCAGTCCGGGAAGGCGACCACCGGCAGGGCCGGGTCACCACCGAGCAGGGTCTGCAGGTCGGCTTCGAGCTGGTTGGCGCCGTGGTTGTCACGGGCGATCACCAGCAGCGGAGCGTCGTGCACGCGCGCTGCCTGGGCCAGGTACCAGGCCAGTGCGGTGGGCGAGGCGGGGGCGCGCCACCAGGCGCGGAGCTGGCCGGCGCGCGGCAGCGGCGGGGCGGGGTATGAGGTACGCGACATGGACCCCGGATTTTAGCAGAAGCCCGATCCGGCTCCTGTGCGTCGTGCCGCCGGTTGCCGGCAGCCTCATGTGCCGTTGGCGGAGCGGAATGCCGGCCAGCGGCTGGCACTACCGGGAGACGTGGCCGGGCAGGGCCCGGCGCATCCGTCAGTTGTCCAGCTCCAGCACCATCCGGACCAGGCCTTCGGCGCCGGTCGGGTGCGGCACCGGCTTGAAGCCCAGCGACGCGGCCAGCTGCTTCATCGGTTCGTTCTCGGCGGCAACGTCGCCGTACAGGCGGTCCAGGTACTTGCCACGGCCCCACTTCACCAGCTTGCGCATCAGCTGCCGTCCCAGGCCTTGCCCGATCAGGAAGCGGCTGATCAGGATCGCGTACTCGGCTTCACGGGTGCCGGGGATGATCGAGGCCCGGGCGACCGCGCCGACCACCGCTTCGCCAGCGGGCAGGGACTCGGCTGCGACCAGGGTGATCTCGGTCTTGGGGTTGGGGTGGGTCAGGCGCTGGGTGGTTTCCGGCGAAAGCTCGGTCACCGCCTGCAGGAAACGATCACGGATTTCTTCCGGCCCGAACAGGCTGAATGCCGCTTGCAGCGGTGCGCCATCTTCCGGGCGGATGGGGCGGATCAGCAGCTCGTGGCCGCTGGGAGCCTTGAAGATCTCATGCCAGGGCGGCATGCGGTTGCGAGTGGCCATACCGGGTGATTCCTTGGTGGTCCATCGATTGTGGCATCACCGGGGCTGCGTTCCGTGAACGAAAGGCTCACGGCGGTACAGCCTCGTGAAGGCCGTTATTCGGGCGCTTTGAGCCAGTCCAGGCGGGTGCTGGCCCCGGGTTCGCCCAGGTGCTGGCGCAGCGCCGGCAGGGCCGGACCAACCACGCGGTCGAACTGCCACGGCGGGTTGAGCAGCAGCATGCCGCTGCCGTTGAGGCGCAGCGGCGAGTCGTCCGGGCGCACCAGGAACTCGATCGTCATCGCCGATTTCACCGGCAGGGCGGTGGCCTTGCGCAGGAAGTGCAGGATGGTGCGGCGCTGCTTGATCGGGAACCAGACCGCACAGGTGGCCTGCGGCCAGCGTGCCAGGGTCTCGGCCAGGGCGGCCAGGATGTTCTGGTATTCGGCGTCCTGGGCCTCGTACGGGGGGTCGATCAGCACCAGGCCTCGGCCGATCTTGCTGCCGTTGAACCTGGGCGGCAGCAGCGAGCGCAGCAGGGCGTAACCATCGCCGGGGCGCACGTCGACGCGGCTGTCATGGGCAAACAGGTCCTTCAACGTGGCCGCTTCGGCTTCCTGCAGCTCGCAGACCGCCATGCGGTCCTGCGCACGCATGGCCTGTGCGCTCAGCAGCGGCGAGCCCGGGTAGTTGGTCAGTGCGCCCACCGGATTGTCGGCCTGCACCGCCTTCAGGTAGCGCTCGACCACCTCCGGCAGCCTGGGCTGGGCCATCAGCCGCATGATCCCGGACTCGGCCTCGAGGGTCTTGCGGCTCTCTTCGCTGGCCAGCAGGTAACGGCCGGCACCGCCGTGGGTATCGAGCACGAAGAACGGGCTGTCCTTGCGCTTGAAGCTGTCGATCAGGGCCAGCTGCACGATGTGCTTGAGCACATCGGCGTGGTTGCCGGCATGGAAGGCGTGGCGATAGTTCATGGGCGGCAGTGTACGGGGCGGCGGCCGCAGCGGCTATGCTGCGCGCCATGACAGCTCCTGTTGCCCATGTCCTGGTCGTCGAAGACGAAGCCGCCATCGCCGAAACCGTGCTTTATGCGCTGCGCAGCGAGGGCTATGCCGCCAGCCACTGCCTGCTCGGTGGCGAGGCCCTGAAGCGCCTGCAGGCCGGGGATATCGACGTGGTGGTGCTGGACGTGGGCCTGCCCGACCTGGGCGGCTTCGAGGTGTGCCGGCGGCTGCGCGCGCAGCCCGGGCCGGCGGCCCAGCTGCCGGTGATCTTCCTGACCGCCCGCAACGATGAAGTGGACCGCGTGCTGGGCCTGGAACTGGGCGCCGACGATTACATGACCAAGCCGTTCTCGCCGCGTGAGCTGGTGGCGCGGGTGCGTGCGCGCCTGCGTCGCGCTGCACCGGTCGCGGCAGCCCCCGGCGCCGATGCGGGCTGGCAGGAACATGGTGCCTTCGCCATCGACCGCGAAGGCCGGCGCATCCGCTTCCGCGGCCACGCGCTGGACCTGACCCGCTACGAGTACGCGTTGCTGGAAGCGCTGCTGCAGCGGCCGGGCGCCATTCTCAGTCGCGCCCAGTTGATGGATCGCGGCTGGGACAGCAGCGCCGACAGTGCCGACCGCACCGTCGACACCCATGTAAAGACGTTGCGCGCCAAGCTGCGCGCAGCCGGTGCCAGCGACGACCCGATCCGCACCCACCGTGGCCTCGGCTACGCGCTGGAGGTCTAGCCGATGCGCCTGGTCCTGAAGCTGTTCCTCGGCTTCTTCCTGATCACCGGCATCGCCGCGTTCTTCGTGATGCGCGTGTTCGTCAACGAAGTGAAGCCGGGTGTGCGCCAGGCGATGGAATCGACCCTGGTCGATGCCGCCAACGTGCTGGCCGAGATGGCGGCGGCCGATGTCAAGGACGGCACCATCCGCAGCGGCAGCTTCACCCGCAACCTGGCCAAGGCGCGGCAGCGTGACCTGAAGGCGATGGTCTGGCGCTTTCCCAAGCGCTCACTGGACTACCGGGTGACCATCACCGATGCCAAGGGCATCGTCATCTACGACTCGCTGGGCCGCGACCTGGGGCGTGACAATTCGCGCTGGAACGATGTCTACCGCACCCTGCGTGGCGAGTACGGCGCCCGCTCCAGCCCGGAAGTGCCAGGCGAAGAAGGCGATACGGTGATGCATGTGGCGGCGCCGGTATACGACCCGGCCGATGGCCGCACCCTGATCGGCGTGCTCAGCCTGGCCCAGCCCAACCGCAGCATCGATCCGTTCATTGCGGCCAGCCAGCGCGCCATCATCGAGCGCGGCGCCTGGCTGATCGGATTGTCGGCGCTGGTCGGCGTGCTGGTGACGATGTGGCTCACCACGGGCCTTGGCCAGCTCAGCCGCTATGCACGGGCGGTCAGCGCCGGCGAACCGGTGCCACCGCCGCGGCGTCGCCGCGACGAGATCGGCGACCTGGGCCAGGCACTGGAAACGATGCGCCGCAAGCTGGAGGGCAAGGCCTACGTCGAGCAGTATGTGCAGTCGCTGACGCATGAAATGAAAAGTCCGTTGGCGGCGATCCGCGGTGCCGCCGAGCTGCTGCAGGAGCCGCTGCCGGAGGCCGACCGCGTGCATTTCGCACGCAGCATCGTTGATCAACAGGAGCGGCTGACCGAGACGATCGACAAGCTGCTGGCGCTGGCCGAAGTGGAACAGCACGGCTGGCTGCAGACCCGCGATCCGATCGCGCTGCCCACGCTGCTGGCCGATGCGGCGGCGGCCGCGCAGGTGCGTGCGCAGGCGGCCGGCGTGCAGGTGCGCATCGGCAGCGTGCCCGACCTGCGCGTGCAGGGTGATGCCTATCTGCTGCGGCAGGCGTTGCACAACCTGATCGACAACGCCATTGCTTTCTCACCGCCCGGCGCGGACATCGCGCTGCAGGCCGAGGTGGACGGGCCGGGCGTGCGCCTGCAGGTAGCGGATCGCGGTGCCGGCATTCCCGACTACGCGCGCGAACGGGTGTTCGAACGCTTCTATTCGCTGGCCCGCCCCGGCAGCGGCCGGCGCAGTTCCGGCCTGGGCCTGCCGTTCGTGCAGGAAGTGGCTCGCCTGCATGACGGACGCGCCAGCCTCGACGCCCGCGATGGCGGTGGCACGGTGGCAAGCCTGTGGCTGCCGTTGGGTGCTGCGGGCCAGCGCCCGCGCCGCTGACTTCACACTCGCTTCAAATTCGCCACAAACCCTGCTCACCGCAGCGGTCCATCCTGCAGCCCTCTCCAACGAGGATGGACCATGAAATCCCTGAAGATGCTGCTGCGGTTCGCCATTGTCGGCGGGCTGATCCTGTTGTTGCTGGTGCCGCTGATGATGATCCGCGGGGTGATCACCGAACGCAGCCAGTACCGCGACGAGGCCTTTGCGCGGGTGGCCGACAGCCGCGCGGGCACGCAGCAGCTGGTGGGCCCGGTGCGGGTGGTGCCGTGGGTGGAACGCAAGCAGGTTGAACTGGTTGACCCGCTGGGCGTCAAGAAGACCGAGGTGCAGGTCACCGAGGGGCACTGGCTGCAGATGCCGGCGTCGCTGGAGGTGGGCGGTGAGATGCTGCCGAGCCAGCGCGAAGTCGGCCTGTTCAAGGTGCCGGTGTACAGCTGGAACGGCCAGATGAAGGCGAGCTTCGCCGCTGACGATTATCCGGTGAAGGCGGGGCGCACGTATGGCCAGCCGTATGTGGCGGTGGGAATTTCCGATGTGCGCGGCCTGGTCGGTACACCGAACCTGCGCGTGGATGGCAAGCAGCTGCGCCTGCTGCCGGGCGTCGGCGTGGCCAGCGAAGTCGGCCGTGGCCTGCATGCGCCGGTGGCCGGTTTCGCTGCGGATCAGGGCGGCACGCTGGCGGCCAGCACCGTTGAACTGGAGCTGCGCCTGGATGGCAGCCGCATGCTGTCGGTGGTGCCGGTGGGCGATGACACCCACATCGCGCTGCGTTCGAGCTGGCCGCATCCGTCGTTCAGCGGTGCGTTCCTGCCCAACGAGCGGCGCGTTGATGCACAGGGATTCGACGCGCGCTGGGCGGTGTCCTCGCTGGCCTCCGACGCACAGCGGCAGCTGCGCAATGAAGGTTCGGTCGACTCGCAGGCAGTGACGGTGTCGCTGGTCGATCCGGTCGATACCTACACCCAGGCCGACCGTGCGTCCAAGTACGGCGTGCTGTTCGTGCTGCTGACCTTCGTCGGCTTCATCCTGTTCGAGCTGATCAAGTCGCTGCGCATCCACCCGCTGCAGTACCTGATGGTCGGCCTGGCGCTGGCAATCTTCTTCCTGCTGCTGATCAGCCTGTCCGAACACGTCGCGTTCTGGAAGGCCTACCTGGTTTCGGCGGTGGCCTGTATCGGCCTGCAGGCGGTGTACCTGGCCAACGTGCTGGGCCATTGGAAGCGCGGCCTCGGCTTCGCGGCCCTGCTGACCGTGCTGTACGGCGCGTTGTATGGCCTGCTGGTGTCGGAGAACAACGCACTGCTGATGGGGTCGCTGCTGCTGTTCGTGATCCTGGCGCTGGCGATGTGGGTGACCCGCCGGGTCGACTGGTACGCGCTCGGCGCGGACCTGAAGTAAGGAGCACGCCATGGGCTGGCGCCAGGGATTGCGGCAACGGGCACAGCAGGGCATTCCGGCCCTGCTGGAAGTGGATGCACTGCTGCAGGCACATGGCGTGCTGGCGGCCCTGCCGGGGGCGCGGATCGCCCCCGGCCTGGTCCGCTTCCAGCTGGCGGCGGTGACCTGCGAAGGATTGCAGGGGCAGGGATTGCGTTGGCTGCAGGGTGCGCGGCAGGGACGCGGCGCGGTGGCCGGCCGGGTGCCGCGCTATCGGCCCTGGAAGGCCGGCGCGGAGGCATTGGCCGAGATCGGCATCGGCGGCCTTCCGGATGACTGGCCGGCACACGCGGCGGTGTACGGCTGCAGCAGCGTCGACCGGCGGCACTGGTTGCTGTTGCTGCCGGAGCGGGCGCAGTTGTGGTTGGGATGGAGCGGGTGATTCGGCTTTGCGGGTACGACCCAATCACTCTCCTGTGGGTGCGAACCTTGGTTCGCACGCTTCCGCGCCGTCCATGACCGATGGGACGGTATCGCCGCGCCCCGGCTGGCTAGACTCGATGGGTTGATGATCGAGCCGAAGGGCAGGGGTGCGATGTGTTGAAGTGGGGCGTGCTGGCCGCAGCGCTGGTGCTGGGTGGCAATGCAGGGGCGCAGCAGCGCGAGACGGTGGACCTGGACATGGTCAGCCGCATCCGCCAGGAGGCGTTCCACCGTTCGCAGGTGATGGACACCTTCAGCTATCTCACCGAGCGCATCGGCCCGCGCCTGAGCAATTCGCCGGCGATGGGCCGCGCCAATGCGTGGACCCGCGGCAAGTTCAACGAATGGAAGCTGGACAACGTCCACGACGAAGCCTTCGATGACTTCGGCCGCGGCTGGGAATTCACCTCTGCCAGCGTGGAAATGCTGGGCGACCGCGTGCAGCCGCTGCATGCGCTGCCCAAGGCCTGGACCCCCGGTACGAAGGGCCCGGTCGAAGGCGAGCTGGTGCAGGTCGACATCAAGAAGCCCGAAGACATCGAGAAGTACCGCGGCAAGCTGCGCGGCAAGATCCTCCTGCTGGGCGAGGCACGCGAATACAAGCGGGGCACCGAGCCCGATTCGCACCGCCACGACGCCACCTCGCTGGAAGGCCTGCAGGAATTCACCCTGCCCAAGGACAAGGACGCTACCGCCGAGCGCGCCAAGCGGGTCAAGGAGTACCAGGAGCGCCAGCAGCTGGCGGGCAAGGTCAATGCGTTCTTCGTCGAAGAGGGCGCGCTGGCCTCGATCAGCATCAGCAGCTGGGACAACGGCATCATCCGCGTTGCCGGCGGCGGTTCGCGCAAGGCCGGTGAGCCGGTGGGCATCCCCGAACTGGCGATGATCAGCGAACACTTCAATCCGCTGGTGCGCGCGCTTCAGGCCAAGCAGGCGGTGCGCCTGCGCGTGGATGTGGCAGCACGCTTCACCGACGAGGCCGACCAGCCCGGCTACAACACGCTGGCTGAGATCCGCGGCAGCAGCAAGCCCGATGAAGTGGTGATGATCGGTGCGCACCTGGATTCGTGGCACAGCGGCACCGGTGCGGCCGACAACGCCGCCGGCGTGGCGGTGATGATGGAGGCGATGCGCATCCTCAAGGCCACCGGCGCCAAGCCCAGGCGCACCATCCGCGTGGCGCTGTGGAGCGGCGAGGAGCAGGGCCTGATCGGCTCGCAGGCCTACGTGGCCAAGCACTTCGGCAAGTTCCCGGAGCCGACCGACCCGGCCCAGAAAGCGCTGCCGGCGTCGCTGCGCGAGCCGACCGGTGCACTGCAGAAGACCCGCGATTACAGCAAGTTCCAGGTCTACTTCAACATGGACAACGGCTCGGGCCGCTTCCGTGGCATCTACGCGCAGGAAAACCTGGCGGCGATGCCGATCTTCGAAGCCTGGCTGGCGCCGTTCCATGACGTGGGCGCCACCACCGTGGCCACCCGCAACACCGGCAGTACCGACCACATCAGCTTCGATCGCATCGGCCTGCCGGGCTTCCAGTTCATCCAGGACCGGCTGGACTACTTCACCAACGTCCACCACAGCCACCTGGACACCTGGGACCACGCCGAACCGGAAGACCTGAAGCAGGCCGCGGCCATCGTCGCTTCGTTCGCCTACAACGCCGCAATGCGCGAGCCGTCCTTCCCGCGAAAGGCAGAACCGTAAAAAGGGACGGAGGGGATCAAGTCGTATCTCCCCCTCCGCTTCCCGGTTGCAGCACCCCAGGGCTGGGCAATCGCGACTTAATCCCCTCCGTCCCCTTTTTCCGTCGGGGGCGGTGGGCTGATAAAATCGGGGGATCCCCGTTCCTCGAGCCGTCCATGACCTGCCGCACCCGCTTCGCCCCCAGTCCCACTGGCTACCTGCACATCGGTGGTGCCCGCACCGCGCTGTACTGCTGGCTGGAGGCCCGTCACCGCGGCGGTGAGTTCGTGCTGCGCATCGAGGACACCGACCGCGAACGCAGCACCCAGGGCGCAATCGACGCCATCCTGGAGGCGATGGAGTGGCTGGGCCTGGACTACGACGAAGGCCCGATCTACCAGACCGACCGCGTCGCCCGTTACCAGGAAGTGGCCGAGCAGCTGATCGCCGAGGGCAAGGCGTACTACGCCTACGAGACCCGCGAGGAGCTGGATGCCATGCGCGAGGCCGCCATGGCCAGGCAGGAAAAGCCGCGCTACAACGGCGCTGCGCGCGATCTGGGCCTGCCCTACCGGGACGACCCGAACCGTGTCATCCGCTTCAAGAACCCGCTGGAAGGCACGGTGGTGTTCGATGACCTGATCAAGGGCCGCATCGAGATCGCCAACAGCGAGCTGGATGACATGGTCATCTTCCGCCCGGACGGCTACCCCACCTACAACTTCGCGGTGGTGGTGGACGACTGGGACATGGGCATCACCGAGGTCATCCGCGGCGACGACCACATCAACAACACCCCGCGCCAGATCAACCTGTATGAAGGCATCGGCGCGCCGGTGCCCAAGTTCGGCCACATGCCGATGATCCTGGACGAGCAGGGCGCCAAGCTGTCCAAGCGCACCGGTGCGGCCGACGTCATGCAGTACAAGGACGCCGGCTACCTGCCCGATGCGCTGCTGAGCTACCTGGCCCGCCTGGGTTGGTCGCATGGTGACCAGGAGCTGTTCAGCCGCCAGGAACTGATCGACCTGTTCGACGTGAAGGACTGCAATTCCAAAGCCTCGCGCCTGGACATGGCCAAGCTGGGTTGGGTCAACCAGCACTTCCTGAAGACCGAGGAGGTGGCCGTGATCGTGCCGCACCTGGTCTACCAGCTGCAGAAGCTGGGGCTGGACGTGGCCGCCGGCCCGGCTCCGGAGGATGTGGTGATCGCCCTGCGTGAACGCGTGCAGACCCTGAAGGAAATGGCCGAGAAGGCCGTGGTCTGGTACCAGCCGCTGACCGAGTACGACGAAGCGGCGGTGGCCAAGCACTTCAAGGCCGGTGCCGAGGTGGCGCTGGGCAAGGCCCGCGAGCTGCTGGCCGCGCTGCCGGAATGGACCGCCGAGTCGGTGGGAGTGGCCCTGCATGACGCGGCCGCAGCGCTGGAAATCGGCATGGGCAAGGTCGCCCAGCCGCTGCGCGTGGCCATCACCGGCACCCAGGTCAGCCCTGACATTTCCCATACCGTGTACCTGGCCGGCCGCGAGCAGGCCTTGAAACGCATTGATGTGGCCATCACCAAGGTAGCAACGGCCTGAGGCATCCTTGCCAGGCCCGAACCGGAGAACACGCATGCCCGCCAAGACCGCCACTGCCTGTACCGCCCCGCACCACCACGTCCACGACGCATCGGATTTCGTGGCGGTGGTCGAGCGTGTCTCGCGCGAACGCGGGCTGCGCCTGACCCCGATCCGCGCCAATGTGCTGAAGCTGATCGCCGAGGCCGGCAAGCCGGTCAAGGCCTACGAGCTGCTGGAATGGGTGCGCAACGGCAAGGGCGTGGGCGCTGATGCTCCGCCCACCGTGTACCGCGCGCTGGACTTCCTGATGGCCAATGGCTTTGTGCACAAGCTGGAGTCGGTGAATGCCTTCGTGGCCTGCCATCATCCAAGCAGCGCTGCGCATTCGGTGCCATTCCTGATCTGCAACAGCTGCCACAGCGCAGTGGAGCTGGAAGACCGCGAGATCGTCAGCCAGCTGGAGAAGCGGGCCAAGGAACTGGGCTTCCAGCCGCAGGCACAGACGCTGGAAGTGCACGGTCTCTGCGCGCGCTGCGCGGGGTAACGCAATGGTAGTGCCGGCCGCTGGCCGGGATCCTGAGTGGGGTCAGATCCCTTTGCCATTGGCAAAGGGATCTGACCCCGTTTCATGACAAGGGCTAGTCCTTCGGTTTGCCTGCGGTATCCACCCGCACGATCACCGACATGCCGGGCCGCAGCTGCGCGGCCAGCTTCTGGCCTTCATCGATCGATATCCGCACCGGCAGCCGCTGCACCACCTTGGTGAAGTTGCCGCTGGCATTGTCCGGGCGCAACACGCTGAACTCCGATCCGGTGGCGGGCGCGATCTCCTGCACGCGGCCCCTCAGCACCTGGCCCTGGAACGCGTCCACCGAGAACGTGGCCGGCTGGCCGATCGCCATTCCCCAGGTCTGGCCTTCCTTGTAGTTGGCAACCACCCACAGTGTGTCAGGTACCAGGAACAGCAGCTGCGAACCGGCGGCGACATACTGGCCCACGCGCACGCTGGCTTCACTGATCTGGCCGTCGCGCGGTGCGTGGATCACCGTGTTGGCCAGGTCGATGCGGGCCAGTTCCAGCTGCGCCTGTGCGCTTTCCACCTGGGCCTCCAGGCTCTTGCGCGCGACCTGGGTCGACACCAGTGTTTCCTCGGCGATGCGGATCTGCGCCTGCGACTGCTGCACGCTGGCCTGCGCCGAGGCTTGGCTGGTGCGGAACTTGTCGCGGTCATTGATCGACACCAACTGCTGCGCGGCCAGTTCCTCGTAGCGCTTCAGCTCGTTGCGCGAGCGCTGCAGTTCGGCCTGGCCGGCCGAGAGCGTGGCGCGCGCCGAGGCGATCTGCGCACGGTTCTGCGCCTGCGACTGGTCGGAGTTGGCCAGCGCCGCGCGCGCACTGTCGAGCGTCGCCTGCGCCTGGGCGACGCGTTGGGCATAGATGCGGTCATCGATGCGCAGCAGCGGCTCGCCCTGCCTCACATGCTGGAAATCCTTCACCAGCACTTCGGTCACATAGCCGTTGACCTGTGGCGCCATCACGGTGATCTGGCCGCGCACATAGGCGTTGTCGGTCACCATCACGCTGCTGGTGAACGGCCACAGGTGCCAGGCGCGCAGGATCAGCGCAATGCCCAGCAGGGCCACCACCACCATCACCACCACGCTGCGCGCGCTGGGCTTGAGATACTTCGGCGCGACTGCCGGTTCAACGGGCGTGGGCGCAGGTGCCGCGTCGGTCGGCGGCGGTGGCGTCACATTGTCGGCGTCGTCGGATCGGGGCGGAACGGGGGGCATGGCGGAGGACTCAGCGGTGCGCGGCCGGGGTGGCCGCAACGGGTGAAGTGGGGTGGCGCTTGCGCCATTGCTTGAGCACGGCGGTGCGCAGCGACAGCAGCAGCAACCAGCACAGGAAACCGATCGCCAGCCAACCGCTCAGGGTGAACACATCATTGAAGCCGCGCACATTGGCTTCGCGGCGCGTGGTCTGCGCCAGCTGCGCGCTGCCCTGCGCGCTGCGCAGCACCGGGTCGGTGATCTGTGCGCTGTACAGCTGTTGCTGGATGCGCAGGCGTTGTGCCACCACCGGATCGGCGGGGTCGAGCTGGCTGGTCAGCGCGCTGGAGTACAGTTGCTCGCGATGCAGCTGGAAGGTGCCCAGCACTGCCGAGCCGGCCAGGGCGCCCAGCGTCTGCGTGATCGACAGCGTCACCAGGAAGGTGATCATGTGGTCCACGCCCTGTTTCAACGCAGCGGAAATGCCGAGCATGATCAACGGGCCCATGAACATGCCGGCGCCGACCGAGGCCAGGAACTGGCTGGCGTAGAAATCGTGCGGCCGATCCATGCTGGTGCGGTGCTGGTCGAAGAAGGCGGCAGCGCCCAGCAGCAGGATCGCCATCAGCAGCTGGGCGATCAGCCGCTTCGGGCCGAAGGTCAGCGAGGCACCGGCGATGCCCACGATCACCCCGGCCAGGATCACCACGAACAGCGGCCGCATCTGGTCAGGCCCCATGCCGAGCGTGCGCATCAGGTTGACCACGCCATAGGACTGCTCGGTGGTCAGGAAGCGGATCAGGAAGGCGCCGACGATGAAATGCAGCACCGGCAGCGTCGACAGCCAGCGGATCTGCAGCAGTGGATTGCGCCGGTAGTGCTCGATGATCAAGGCGGTGGTGGACAGCACGATCGAGGCGACCAGGGCCCAGCCCAGCCACGGCGTGTTGAGCCACCAACGGGTGTAGCCCTGCGCCAATACGATCACCAGCAGCGCAACCGCCGGCGCCAGCAACGCGAAGGTAAGGAAATCCAGCGGCTCGAAGGCCTTCACCTGGATGCCGGGCGGCAGCTTCAACACCACCACGGCGGCGAACGCACACAGCGCCAGCCCGGCTTCAAACGAATAGAGCTGGTGCCATTGGCCGGTATCCACCAAGCCTGGTGAAACGATCCAGGCGATCGGCACCGCCAGCTGCGAAAGGCCGACGCCGACCACCAGCAGGTTGCCGGTAAAGCGGCGCGGCAGCGCCTGCAGCATGTACAGCGTGCCCAGTGTCGAACAGGCCGCGCCGGCGAAGCCGCTGGCGGCACGGGTCAGCATCGTGGTCTCGAAGCTGCCGACGAACAGGTGCAGCACCGCCAGCGCCGCATATAGCCCCAGCCCGATTTCGGCGAACAGGCGGATGCCGTACTGCTGGCGGAACTTGAAGGCCAGCAGGTTGGCGGTGACGTTGACCATGGCATAGGCCGCTACCAGCCAGCTGCCCTGGGTCGGGGTCAGCGCCAGCTGGCCCTGCAGGAACGGCAGGTTGGCGGTGACCAGCGCATTGCCGAGGCCGCCGGTGATCGCCACCAGCAGCGATACCAGCGCATAGGCCGCGCGCCGGTACGGCGGGTGCCAGGGCATCGACGCCGAGCCGGGCATGGTCGGCTTCTCATGCTCCTCCCAATCCGGAACCGGCTTCAGATACGGCTGGACCATCAGCGCGCCTCGCTGGTTGCTCCCTGGAGACCCCCGCGCAGCAGCTGCAGGGCGCGCCCGGCGAGGTGGGCGCGCTCGTCGCGGGTCTTGCCGCGCAGGGCCGCACCCAGCATGCCCGAGATCAGTGAAATATCCGTCTTCTCCAGATCGGCACGGCACAGTCCGGCGGCCTTGGCGCGGGCGATCGGCTCCTCCAGCAGGTCGCGCACGGTCTCGCGCGCCGCGCGCATGGCCGGCACGTCCGAATCGACCGCGCGCCAGTAATCGGCCAGTGCGGGCGAATCGATGATGCGCTGGGCCATGCCCTCGAACACCTCGAACAGGGCGTCGTCGCGGTCACCGAGCTGTTCGACCTGGCGCCGGATGCGATCAACCGTGCGCTGCAGCAGCGCCTGGATCAGCGCGGTGCGGTCGGGGAAGTTGCGGTACAGGGTGGCGCGGCCCACCTGGGCGCGTTCGACCACCAGGTCCAGTGGGGCAGTGACACCGTGTTGGCCGAACACATGATCGGCGGCGTCGAGGATGAGGGCACGGCGGGCAGCGGCATCGGCACGTTGGGCAGTCATGGAATTATTTTCGGACAAAAGTGTCCGATTGGCGAGACATTGGGTGACGGGATTGTCCGCTTGTTGTGGTACGCACATCTTTGTGACGGGTGTGTGAGCGAGGGCGCCGCGACCTCGCTCACGCATAAAGGAACGGGGGGCCAGACGGCCCCCCGGGAGAGAGAATGGTATTCGTGGTGCGGCCCGGCCATGCGTTGAAGGGCGAGTGGGGGCAGAGCCCTTTCCCGCGGAAAGGGATCCGCCCCCCTACATCCGATCAGAAGAACGCGCGGATGCCGAATGCGACACCACGGCCCGGCAGCGGCGAGTAGTCGCGCAGCAGCGAGGTATGCGGACGCACTTCGCGGTTGGTCAGGTTGCTGCCATCCAGGAACACCTCGTAGCTGTTGCTGTCGTTGCGGTCCCAGCGGTAGGCCAGGTGCGCATCGACCAGGGTGTAGCCATCGCTCGGTGCTTCGTTCTGCGCGACGTCCTTCTGGCGGCTGTAGCGCACCGCACCGACCGAGGCGCGCCAGCCGTCCTTCGACCAGCGCAGGTCGGCGCCGACGCGGGCCGGGGCGATGCGCGGCAGGTAGCCGGTGTTGGCCAGTTCCACGCTGTAATTGTGGTTGTGGTCGCCGTGCGGCACGGCGATGTCAAGGTTGTGGCTGCCGCTGCCATCCAGCTTGGCCTTCACGTAGTCGCCGAACAGGCGCAGGTCCCAGTCACCGGCGCCGCCCTCGAACAGGTGCACCAGCGCTTCGGCCTCGGCGCCGCGGAACACCGCGTCCTGCTGGGTCCAGGCGCGCACCGGCAGCCCCTCGGTAACGCCGGTGTCGGCCAGGTAGATGAAGTCCTTGAACTTCGTCTGGTAGACCGAGGCGGAGAAGTCCAGGCGCTCGCTGTGGGTGTGGATACCCAGTTCCACGCGCTGGCCGCGCTCGGTCTTCAGGTTGCTGTCGCCGATTTCCAGGGAACGGGTAGCGATGTGCGCACCGGCGGCGTACAGCTCTTCATTGGTCGGTGCACGCTCGGAGCTGTCCACGCCGATGCGCAGGTCGACCGCGTCGTTGAGCTTCCAGATTCCAGCGGCCGACAGGTTGGTGGCGCCGAACGTGCGGCGACGGTAGTCACCGGTCGGGTCCAGCTTGACCTGGTCGTGGCGGCCGCCGAGTTCCAGCTTGAACGGGCCGAACTGCTTTTCCTGCAGCACGAACAGGCCGATGTTCTTCGTGCCGGTATCCGGTACGAACGCCTCTTCGCCCTTGGCGCCGAAATCACTGTTGCCGAACTGCAGGCCGAAGGCGCCGTCCCAGCCGCCGATCTGCTGCTGTACCGCTTCCAGACGTGCCTCGATGCCCCGGTTGGTGAAGCGGGTCGACGGCGTGCCGGCCTCCAGCTCCACGTGCTCGTAGTCGGTGTAGGCCACGCGCGCGTTGATGTTCTTCAGGAACGAGACCGGGTCGTAGATGCCGGCCTTGGTCTCGAAGCGGTTCTGCACCATGTCGATGCGCACGTCGTGCTCGTCACCGCCTTCCTCTTCATCACCATGGTCGTGACCATGGTCATGGCCATGATCATCACCGTCGGCGTGCACGTGCGCGCCATTGGGAATGCCGTAGTTGGTGCGGTAGGTGCTGGCCGACACGCCGAAGTAGCCGCCGTCGCCCAGCCAGGTTGCGCCGACGCCGCCGGCGCGGGTGCGGATGGAGCTGTTGTCGAGGCGGCCGCGGCGCGGCTCTTCGCCTTCCTCGCCTGCGTGGTCATGGTCGTGGTCGTCGTGGTGGTCTTCCAGGCTGTCGATCACCGCATAGCCGGGAATGCGGTAGTCGTCGCCATTGCGGACCAGGCCATCCACGTGCAGCACGACATTGCCGCTGACGCCATCGAGGCGGAACATGCCGCTGCGCTCGTTGTTCACCGAATTGCCACGCAGCTCGGCGCGGCCGCTGAGCGGGCGCTCGGGCAGCTCGCGCGCGATGCGGCCATCGACCACGTTGACCGCGCCACCGATGGCACCGCTGCCGAACAACAGCGTGGCCGGCCCCTTCAGCACTTCGATCTGGTCGGCCAGGAACGGCTCGATGCTGGTGGCATGGTCCGCACTGACGGTGGAGGCATCCATGTTGTCCATGCCGTTGGACAGCACGGCCACGCGCGGGCCTTCCTGGCCGCGGATGATCGGGCGGCCGACGCCGGGCCCGAAGAAGGTGCTCTGTACGCCGGGCAGCTTGGCCACGGTATCGCCGAGGGTGCCGGCCTTCTGCTCGTCCAGGCGTTCACCGGCCAGCACCTCCACCGGGCGTGCAAGGGATTCGGCATCGCCCTGCAGCGGCGACGCGGTGACCTGCACCGAGGACAGCTCGGTCAGGTGGCGGTCACGATGGGCGGTGTCCTGACCGGCTGCAAAGGCGCCGGACGGCAGCAGGGCGGCGAGGGCCAGAGCCAGGGAATGCGGCTTGAGCCGTGCGGTGTGGGTGGGCATGGATGGGTCCTTTGTTACACTGTATCAATCGCTGGGCGCACGAATCCCGTCGATGGGACGGGGGAAGGGAAAGCGTGCGGGTCAGGAAGGGATGTTATATTATTCCATAACGATTCGCCGCCCTGCTGGAAGTCATGTCCTTGTCCTCACGCCTGCGCCACCTGCTCGACCGTTTCGGTGCCACCGGTTCGATGCTGTGCGCGGTGCATTGCGCAGTCATCCCGGTGCTGCTGGCGGCAGCGCCCTCGCTGGGCCTGTCGTTCTGGCTGAGCGACGGCGTTGAACAGGCGCTGGTGCTGTTCGTGACCCTGCTTGGGCTGTTCAGCCTGGTCTGGGGCTACCGCCGCCATGGCGCGCTGCGTGCGCTGGGCTTCCTGATCCCCGGCCTGGTCGCGCTGTGGGCCGGCGTGCTGTACGAGCCGCTGCATCACAACGCCGTGCCGCATGCGGTGGTGATGACCATCGGCGGCCTGCTGGTGGGCGTTGCCCATCTGGTCAACCTGCGCCTGAACCACGGCCACGTACACGACGCCAGCTGCGCGCACTAGGCGCTCCGTGATAGAATTTCCGATCGTGCGCGGGGGCGCCCAGCAAGGCGGCCCCGCCGAACCCGTGTCAGTACGGGGTAACCAGATTTCACACTTGAGGAGTTGAAGACATGGGTAAGGGTGACCGCAAGACCGCCAAGGGCAAGCGCTACAACGCCAGCTACGGCAACGCCCGTTCGCACACCGCGAGCAAGGTCGCCGTAGGCGCCGCCGCCCCGGTTGCCAAGAAGACCGTGGCCAAGGCTCCGGCGAAGAAGGCCGTGGCGAAGAAGACCGTCGCCAAGGCCTGATCCGGCCGACCGACCGGTCCAAAGAAAACGCGGCGCCTGGCGCCGCGTTTTTTTTATGCCCGTTTCTGTAGAGCCGAGCCCCAGCTCGGCGGGGGCAAATCAGCCCAGCCAGGGCTCGGCTCGACGGGAACACAGCCCAGGGTGGTCTTGAGC